>CAYWHY010000001.1:0-95049 GCA_964458255.1 uncultured Lachnospiraceae bacterium
GGAGGGCTAACGCATTTCGAGTGCGCCCCGTTATGACCACTTCGATACGTCTCCAATTCACTTTCCCTATTATAAATGTTTCGAATTGGTAAGTCAACAATATATAAAAAACCCCCATCAAAACCAAAAATCTCCCCCCTTACAAAAAAATGCCGGTTTTGTTATAATATTAAAAGAGAAATTTTTGAAAGAGAAGGAGTGAAAGGATGAACGAAGTTATTGTCTCCATGGAAAACATATGTAAAAGCTTTCCGGGTGTAAAGGCACTTGATAATGTGAATTTTGAGTTGCGTTCCGGCGAAGTCATGGCATTGCTTGGAGAAAATGGAGCGGGGAAATCAACGCTGATGAAGGTCCTCAGTGGCGTGTATACAAGAAACAGCGGCACACTGAAGATATTCGGAAAAGAATACGGTGATTTAACTCCCAAGCAGGCCCAACAGGCCGGTGTTGCCATCATCCATCAGGAATTAAATATGTGCAGACATCTGTCCGTTGCAGAGAATATGTTCCTTGGCAGGGAAATCAGTGGCAAAATTGCTCTGAATAATGCCAAAATGGAAGAAGAGGCAAAAGCTATCCTGGAAGACCTTAAAATTGATATTGATCCGAGACAGACAGTGGGTGATTTGCCGGTATCAAAGCAGCAGATGGTTGAAATTGCAAAGGCACTTTCCGTTAATGCAAGAATCCTGATTATGGATGAACCTACTTCAGCGTTGACATCAAAAGAAATTGAAGACCTTTTCCGTATTATAAGGAAATTAAAGGCTGAGGGGCGGGGAATCGTATACATATCCCACAGGCTGGAAGAACTGCAGCATATTGTTGACAGAGTGACAATCATGCGTGATGGTCAGTACATTACCAGTATGGATTTTAAAGATGTTACCATGGATGAAATCATTGCCAACATGGTAGGACGTGAAATTAAAGAAAAATTCCCGAAGGTGCAATGCGAGAAAGGCGAGAAGATTTTTGAAGTTAAAAATCTGAATGCCGGCAAAATGGTAAAAAACATTAATTTGTCGGTTTATGCCGGAGAAATCGTTGGAATTGCCGGTCTGATGGGCGCAGGACGAACAGAGACCACCAGAGCAATTTTTGGTGCTGACCCAAAGGAAAGCGGAGAAATTTATGTAGATGGCAAAGAGGTCAAAATTAATTGCCCGATGGATGCTATCAGAAATGGTGTGGTGCTGGCACCGGAAGACAGAAAGAAAGACGGACTTTGTACCAAGCTTAGCATCAGAAGCAATTTAGCACTTCCGAACCTTGATTTAATTTGCAATAAAATGGGAGTTATTAATTCACAGAAGGAACAGGCATTGTGTGAAAAAGCAGTTTCTGATTTGAGAATTAAGATTTCCAATATAGATGACGATTCAGGTAACCTTTCAGGTGGTAACCAACAGAAGGTAGTAGTTGGTAAATGGCTTGCAAGAGATTCCAGGGTAGTAATTTTCGATGAACCCACACGAGGCATCGATGTAGGCGCAAAGGTTGAAATTTACAACCTGATGAATGAGCTGAAACAGCAGGGTGTCGCAGTTTTGTTTGTTTCTTCGGAAATGCCGGAGGTTATGGGCGTTGCAGACAGAATCCTTGTTATGTGTGACGGAAAAATTACCGGTGAGGTAATGGCCGCTGAGACAACCCAGAACGAAATACTGACATTGGCGACCCGGTTTGAAGATAAGAAAATCGGCAGTGATAATTAAAGGGAGGAAGTATCATGAGTAATAAAAAACAAAACCCAATAGAAAGGCTTTTGGGAGTTCGCGGCATGGGAGCCGTGCTTACAGCTTTCATAGGTTTGATAATCATTTATATTGTATTCGGTATTATCAATCCGGCGGTATTCTCAGGACAGAATATTTTGAACCTGTTGCGTTCCATGTCAAAATACCTTTTGGTTGGTATTGCACAGAGTTATATCTTAATTACGGGAAATATTGATTTATCCATTGCATCTATGGTAGGTATGAGCGCCATGGTTTCAGCAACGCTGATGACACATGGCATCAGCCCAGTTTTGGCAATTTTAGCAGCGCTGTTATGTTGCCTGGTTGTAGGTGTGATTAACGGTTGTCTTGTAGGAAAGTTTAAGCTGCCGCCTTTCATCGCAACAATGGGAACCATGTTTGTGGCAAGAGGTGTTGCGTATATTGTAAACGGTAACAGAAATACGGATGCCATTGCAACCGGTATCGGAAAAGAAGCAGCTGACAGCTTCCAGAACTTCTTTTACTATGGTTCTACATTTGGTGTATACAATACTTTTTGGATTGCACTCATTGTATTTGTGATTTTCTTCTTTTTCCTTTCAAAAACAAGAAGTGGAAGACACATCTATGCAATAGGCTCAAATATCGAAGCCGCCAAGTTATCCGGTGTTAATGTGGTGGCAACTACAACTAAAGCGTATCTGGTAAGTGCTGTCTGTTCCTGTATCGTAGGAATTATCCTTTGTGCTCAGGCAGGTATGGGCAACATGGAAGCAGGAAACATGTACGAAATGTATGGTGTGGCAGCCGGCGTAATCGGTGGTGTATCACCTCTCGGCGGAACCGGACTTTTACTTGGTACATTTGCAGGTGCTGCCGTATGGCAGACCCTTGAAAACGGTCTTAACATGATCGGTGCACAGATTGGTATCCAGCGTATTGTAATCGGTATCATTGTGGTGTCCGCAGTTCTTCTTGATGTCGTTTTCCGTAACGGAGGAGTGGGCAGGAAGAAAAACAAAAATAAATAATGGAACTAACTGCGAGAGCAGTTGTTTATAAAAAAAGGAGGAATAAGAGAAATGAAAAAGAAAATCTTAGCCGTGCTTTGCAGCATGACAATGTTGGCAACAGCTTTGGTTGGTTGCGGCGGTGGCGCAACAGAAACAACCGGAACAGAAGCAGCCGGAACAGAAGCAGCCGGAACAGAAGCAAGCGGAGTGAAAGTAGCATTGATTACTATGGACTCCATTGACCAGCACTGGATTACATTAAATGAAGGTGCACAGAAAGCAGCAGGAGAATTAGGTGTAGAAGTTACATTCATGGCTCCTAATACAAAAGATGATGCACAGCAGATCGAATGTGTAAACAACGCAGTAGCAGGCGGTTACAATGCGATTCTGGTAGCAGCAAACGGTCCTGATGCCATTTCTTCCGCATTGAAGGAAGCAGCGTCCGCAGGTGTTAAGATTGTTTATGTAGACTCTCCTGCAAACGTGGATGCAGAAGCTACCTTCTCAACAGATAACAAGGCAGCAGGTCAGTTGGCAGGTGAGCAGATGCTTGCAGCATTAGAAGCAGCAGGCGTTACAAGTGGTGACATTGGTGTCATTAACGTAAACGCAGCAACAGCTTCCTGCGTAGCGCGTGAAGAAGGATTCCGTGCAGCATTTGAAGGTTCTTCATTCAACATTCTTGAAACACAGTATGGTGAAGGTGACGCAGCTAAATCCCAGAGTATTGCAGAAAACTATATTACACAGGGTGTAGTTGGTATCTTCGGTGCTAACGAAGGTTCCACAACAGGTGCAGGTAATGCTATTAAGGCAGCAGGTAACAACACTATTATCGGTGTTGGGTTCGATAAATCCGATGCAATCCTTAACTTAATCACTGACGGATATCTTCTTTGCACAATGGCTCAGAATCCGGATGTCATGGGTTATGAAGGTGTAAAGGCAGCTGTAGCAGCAGTAGGCGGAGAATCTCTTGGCGGCAAAGTGACAGATACGGGTGTATCCGTTATTGATGCAGCAGCATTAGGCGGAAGCGCAGCAGCTCCGGCAACAACAGCAAGTCAGTCTTGGAAAATTGCATTAATCACAATGGACTCTATTGACCAGCACTGGGTTACATTAAATGAAGGTGCACAGGCTAAGGCAGCAGAGCTTGGCGTAGAAGTTACATTTATGTCCCCTAACACAAAGGATGACGCACAGCAGATTGAATGTGTAAACAATGCAGTAGCAGGTGGCTACAATGCTATTATGGTAGCAGCAAATGGTCCTGACGCAATTTCTTCTGCATTAAACGAAGCAATTTCCGCAGGTATTAAGGTTGTTTATGTAGATTCTCCCGCAAACGTAGATGCGGAAGCTACCTTCTCAACAGACAATAAGGCAGCAGGTCAGGTTGCAGGTGAAGAAATGCTTGCAGCATTAGAAGCAGCAGGTGTTACATCCGGTAAGATTGGTGTTATCAACGTAAACGCAGCAACAGCTTCCTGTGTGGCACGTGAAGAAGGATTCCGTGCAGCATTTGAAGGAAGTGATTTTGAAATCATGGAAACACAGTATGGTGAAGGTGATGCGGCTAAATCCCAGAGTATTGCAGAAAACTACATTACACAGGGTGTCGTTGGTATCTTCGGTTGTAACGAAGGTTCTACAACAGGTGCAGGTAATGCAATCAAAGCATCCGGTAACACCGACATCATTGGTGTAGGTTTTGATAAGTCTGATGCTATCTTAAATCTCATTCAGGATGGATTTATCTACTGCACAATGGCTCAGAACCCTGACGTTATGGGTGCAAGCGGTGTAGAAGCTTGTGTACAGGCACTTGAAGGAACATCACTTGGTGGTGCTGTAACAGATACAGGTGTTTCTGTTATTAAGAAATAATTATATTGACTTATATTCAATATGATTTAAAATTAAAAATAGCAAAAAATTAAATAAAACAAGAACCGTCGGGAAACCGGCGGTTTTTGGGTAGGAGGAAAAAGATGAAAAGAAGCGAAATTAATGCAGCATTAAAAGAAATGGAACAGATGATCAAAGAGTACCGCTTTGCGTTACCGGCTTTTTGTGATTTCACACCGGAAGAATGGCAGAAAAAAGGTCATGACTATGACGAAGTAAGAGACAATATGCTCGGCTGGGATATCACAGACTATGGTCTCGGTGATTTTGATAAGGTAGGCTTTTCTTTAATTACCATTCGTAACGGTAACTTGAAAATGCCGGATAAGTACACAAAGAGCTATGCAGAAAAGCTTCTTTATCTTAAAGAAGGCCAGTATTCTCCCATGCATTTCCACTGGAATAAAATGGAAGATATTATTAACAGAGGTGGCGGGAATCTGCTGATTCGCGTATATAATTCTACAGAAGACGAAGATTTAGATAAAGTAAATGATGTTCATGTTCATTTAGATGGAAGGGAAGTTGTAGTACCGGCAGGTACGCAGGTTAAATTAACACCCGGAGAAAGCATCAGTATTTATCCTTATATGTATCATGATTTTGAAATTGAAAAAGGTACAGGTCCTGTATTAATCGGTGAAGTAAGCCAGTGTAATGATGATAATACAGATAACCGCTTCTATGAAAAGATAGGACGTTTCCCGACAATCGAAGAAGATGAAGCACCTTATCGTCTGCTTTGCAATGAATATCCGCAAGCAAAGTAAAAGGAAGGAAACATTACTTTTCAAATGTCCGGTATTTTGATAAAATGAGGAAGAATCGGATGGTGCTTTAGGAGAAGAAATATGTTAAAAGTAGTAATCGTAGATGATGAAGAGCACATTTGCCGGTTAATCAGGGCACTTGTGGACTGGGATGATTTAGGCATGGAAGTTGCCGGAATGGCCAATAACGGTTTGGATGCTTTGAAACTGGTAAATGAAATAAAACCGGAAATTTTAATTACGGATATCAGGATGCCCGGATGTAGTGGATTGGAATTGCTCGAAAAAGTAAAAGAAAAAAATCCTTCCACTGAGATTATTATCATCAGCGGTTATGCACATTTTGAATATGCACAGAAAGCTATCAAGTATGGAGTCGGAGATTATTTATTAAAACCGATTAATAAAACAGAGCTTAATACAATCCTTCAAAAACTGAAGGAGCGAGTTGTTGCAAGGCAGGAATCGGAAAATGATATACTGCATTTGAAACAAAAAAGTGAAAACAATAATCGCCGTCTGCAGACGAATCTCGTGGAACAGTTGATAGAGCAAAAAATTGACGGACTGTCTTTGGAGACTCTGCAGACGGAGTATTATCTGAAAGTGCGGGAAGGAATTTTTCAGGCATTTTGGGTAAAAGTAGACAACGGAAACGAAGAATTGAGCCCTTCGGGACTTAATATTGTCATGGATAAGGTAGAGAGCCTGATGGAAAGCAATCTTCGCCCGAAATGTCATGAATTTCTGTTGTGCCGGATGGAAGTTTCGTGCGTAGGTATTATGAATTACCAAATTGAGAAATCCGACGAGATGAAGCATATATTGCGCGACTGTTTAAAGCAGTTAGAAGCACAAAAGGATATATATGGTGCCATTACATTTACGGGTGCCGTAGGTGGTATGAAAGAGAAACCGGAAGAATTAGCCGCGTCTGTTTATGAGGCTTCTGTTATTATAAAAGAGAGACTGGTAGTAAACGGGAGTGGGCGTGTTTTGGATAAGCTGCCATCCGAAGGCAGACTCCATGAACTGAATCTGCCGGAAAAATATTTACGTTTGATTACACATGCCATAGAAGTGATGAACATGGAAGAGGCAGATGATGTGATTGTTCAGATGCAAAATGACATAGAAAGAATGCAAACGGTGCACGGATATGAGGTGCTGGAGCTTGTTGTGGCTCTCGGTCGATTATTTTTAAGCCGGTTACAAATAGAACACAGAGAAGCGGAAATTCGAAAATTTGAAGAAAAATGTGAGCTCTGTGGTAGTGTGAAAGAATTATTTGATGCACTTGCCGTACTTCAGCACAAGTATTTGGAGGAACTGGTAAAGAAACATGAAAATGATACAGTGCGACCCATCAGACAGGCGAAGCAGTATATCCAGAAACATTTCAGTGAGCAAATAACATTGGAAGAAGTAAGCGGCATAGTAGGATTGAATGCAACTTATTTTAGTGTATTATTTAAGAAATCAGAGAAAGAGGGCTTTGCAAAATATCTGATTAATTTAAGAATGGAAGAAGCAAAGCGTCTGTTGCGGGAAAGCAATGATTCCGTAGCGGAAATCTGTCGTAAAGTAGGTTACAATGATTTAAAACATTTTACCCATACGTTTGAAAAATCTACGGGAATTAAACCGGCAACATACAGAAAGCTGTATGGTTAGGAGTAGAAATTGAAAAAGTTAAAATATGTGTCGAACAGGATCTTGCTTTTGTCGGTTTTTGTATTTCTCCTGCTACTGATACAGTCGGCAAAGCATGTATACCTGATAGCACAGGACAAGATAACACTTGGACAAATGTTGTTTTATGGAGCAATGCCTGTTCTGTATCTTTTGGTTGTATGGTTTTGGGTTGTTGTACCATACAGACAGTCGGAAGAGCTTTTAGAGCGATGCCTGGAAGGACATATGTTGTCAGATGTACAGATGAATAAGATGGTATTGTTGACGCCTGCGATGAAACGGCAGATAGAAGTCTTGGACAGGATTCAGAGATCACCTCAGCTTATGGATTTAAATAAAAGACAGGCACAGTATCTGGCTCTGCAAAATCAGATTAATCCGCATTTTTTATATAATACATTGGAAAGTATCCGCGGAGAGGCATTGATTGCCGGACTTGACAGCGTAGCGGATATGACAGAGGCATTGGCGAAATTTTTCCGCTATACCATTACCAAAGTCGAAAATCTGGTGACGGTAGAAGAAGAGCTGCAGAACTGTGAAACTTATTTTCGCATTCAGCAGTATCGTTTTGGAGACAGGTTACGGTTACATATCGAATGTGACGAGGAAGAACGGGAAGAGATTATGAACTGTAAAATTCCGAAACTCACACTTCAGCCTATTTTGGAAAACAGTGTCATTCACGGAACAGAGCTTAAGCTGGGAACAGGTAATTTGAAAATAGCTTTTGAACGCACACAAAGCCGGCTGATTATCCGTATTTCTGATGACGGAGTCGGGATGGACGGCGAGACTCTGGCAAAATTAAACAGTAAATTGCGATGTAGCAGAAATGACGTTGGATATGCGGGAGAAGAAGAAAAAGGCGGAATTGCCCTTGTTAATGTGAATAACAGAATTCATCTGATTTTTGGGGAAGAATATGGAATGCACATTTATTCCGTTCCTCAGAAAGGAACGGATGTAGAAATTACGATTCCTGTTAAGACAAATGAAAGAGAACTTGGAAACAGAGGGATTAAGCTATGAGGCAGGAAGTATTCCGTATGGAACGCGTTACCTACGTGGAAAAGGGAATTACCCGGCTTGAAGATTTCAATCTTCAGATTTATAAAGGGGAAATTATGGGTTTTGTTCCGATAAACGGACAGGGACTGCCGGCATTTTTAAAGCTTTTGCAGATGAACATGCCACTAAATGACGGCTTTATTTACTATGGGGAAAAGCTGATTAATTCATGGGAAGATGCAAAGAGAGATTATAATAAAATCAATATTGTACAGGGCAGAAGCTGTCTGGTAGAGGGAATGACCGTAGCAGATAATGTTTTCGTCTTAAGACAGGGATTTAAACAGAATATTATAAGACCCTCTCTTTTCAGAAAGCAGCTTGCCCCCCTTTTTCAGGAATTAGAGCTTGATATCTCGGCGGATACATATGTGGAAAAGCTTTCCTACTTTGAGCGTATTGTGGTAGAAATATTAAGAGCCGTTATTATGGGAAGCAAATTGATTGTGCTGGATGAAGTCAGTGCACTGATTAGTGAAACAGAGTTTCGCAGGCTCTACCATATTATGCAGGGCTATGCAGCAAGAGGTCTCTCTTTTCTTTACATCAGTACTAATTTTGAAGAAATACTTTTAAATTGTGACAGGGTGGCACTTTTTTCGTATGGAAGAATTCACAAGATAATTCAGGAAAAAGAAATGACTCCTGATGTATTAGCACGGTATACGGAGGAACATTATAAACCATTTCAAGAGCAATTGGTAAGCAGGAAGGAACCACAAACAGAACAGGATGTTGTTTTGGAATTGAGAGAAATTACCTGTGATACATTTAAAAACCTGAGTTTTAAGGTGCATAGAGGTGAATGTATTGTAGTTCACAGCTTTGACCATCTTGTGTTTCGAAGCCTGACGAAATGGCTGATGGGAGAGCTCGAGTTACAAAAAGGTGAAGTGTTTCTTTATGGGAAGCCGGTTCGGATATTAAATACACGGGATATTGCGGTAATACAGGAGCAGCCTACGCAAAGCATGATTTTTTATGAGATGGACTATATGTCCAATATCAGTTTTGGACTATTCAGAAGACTGGGACATATGGAGAATCTTGACAGAATTGCAGAAAGTATCAGGATGGAATACGGTCCTGTTTTGGGTGAAGATGTATTTTCCATGCATATGGAGGATTTGACGGAGAAACAGAAGTATCAGCTTGTATATACGCGAATTTTATTGCAAAGACCAAAAGTGGTTTTTTGTATACAACCCTTTAAATGGGTTGATTTGCCTCACAGAGCGTTTGTCGGGGAATTGATTGATATGTTGATTTGCAGAGGTATAGCGGTAATTATTCTGGTGGCAAATCTGTCGGGTACGATATTGCCTGCCAAGCGACTGATACGTATCAGTCATAAGGGAACGGCAATGGAAATTTTGCAGGAAGAAATTGAAACAGACAAATAAGAAAAATAAAAATAGAATCTGTTATAACAGGAGGGAAATAAAATGGAAACAAAAAAGTATGATGTACTGGCACTGGGGGAACTGTTGATTGATTTTACGGAAAATGCTGTGAGCAGTCAGGGAAATCCTATGTTTGAAGCAAATCCGGGCGGAGCACCCTGTAATGTGCTTGCTATGCTGAACAAACTCGGAAAAAAAACAGGCTTCATAGGAAAAGTAGGACAGGATCAGTTCGGTATAATGCTTAAAAAGACGTTGGACGAACTCGGTATTGGGACAGAAAGTCTGTATATGGACCAAGAGGTTCGTACCACACTTGCGTTTGTACATACCGCAGAGGATGGAGACAGAGATTTTGCATTTTACAGAAATCCGGGAGCAGACATGATGCTTACTTCGTCCGAAGTAAAGGAAGAACTGGTTAAGGATACACAGATTTTTCATTTCGGAACTCTTTCCATGACACATGAAGGGGTACGTGAGGCAACTAAAAAGGGACTTCGGATTGCAAAAGAAAACGGTATCCTTATTTCCTTTGACCCTAACTTAAGACCGCCTCTTTGGAAGAGCCTGGATGATGCCAAAGAACAGATTTTGTTCGGGCTGACCCAGTGTGATATTTTAAAAATTTCAGATGATGAAGTATTATTTGTAACAGGCTGTGACAGCGTTGAAGAAGGAGCAAAGCTTCTTAAAGAAAAATACGGTAATATCAAGCTTTTGTTGGCAACTCTCGGAAAAGAAGGCAGTATGGCTTTTTATAACGACAAAAAGGTAAAGGCAGCTCCGTTCTTAAATCCTGATACCATTGAGACAACCGGAGCGGGAGATACGTTCTGTGCCTGCATTTTAAACTATGTGCTTGAACATGGAATGGAAGATTTATCAGAAGATAACTTGAAAGAAATGCTGACATTTGCTAACGGAGCCTCCAGTCTGATTACCACGAGACGTGGCGCGTTAAAGGTAATGCCTGAAAAGAAAGAAGTAGAAGAGTATATTTCCGCTAAATAAAAGAAGGAAAAAGAAAGGATGGACAGATCTATGGAAAATTTGGAAAAACTTGTTGAAGTATTGGATTATACAGGAGAAGAATATCAGCCTGTTTTGGGTTTCAGAGACTGGAGAGTGGCAATTTTGAATTATGCAGACTCCATGTTGCCTGAAAATATCAAGGACTTTACCAAGCATTGCTATACAGATGAAGTATTTGTTGCGTTAAAAGGAAAGTGTATTTTGTTCCTTGCAGAGGATGAAACGTTAGAGAAAATTCATGCCGTTGAGTTAGAGCCTTACAAGGTTTATAACGTAAAGCAGGGGATTTATCACAATCATACTCTTTCAAAAGATGCAAAGGTCCTTATTGTAGAGTCTGACGATACATGTGAAGACAATTCACCGACTGTACCGACTCATGCAGACGTGAATCGCAGACTGATTGAAATGACAAAAGAAATTAACAAATGAAAGCAGTAATCATCGGTGCCGGTACAGAGGCACTTCACACAATTCAAAAAGCACATGAATATGGCCTTACAGTGGCAGCTCTTGACGGAAATCCGGATGCGGAGGGCCTTAAGGCTGCCGATAAGGCGTTGGTGGTAGATATATCGAAGGAGCAGGAAACAATAGAAGCAGTCAGAAAAGAACAGCCGGACTTTGTCCTTACGGTTCCGATTGGCAGATATTTAACTACCATAGGAGCGGTAAATGATGCACTTCATCTTCCGGGAATCAGCCGTAAGATGGCAACTCTCTGTACTGATAAGTATCTGTTTCATCAAACATTACAGGAACAGGGACTGCGCAAAGTGCATTGTTACAGTGTAGGTGCAGAAGAAACGTTAATGAGCGACATTTTAGCAGAAGAGTTGTTGTTGAATTTTCCGGCAATTCTAAAGCCCAGATTTGGTTCCGGTAGCCGTGGAATTCACATGATAACCGACACAGAACAGTTGCAGGCAGCGTTAGAGGCGGTGCAGGGTGAGCCATATGTATTGGAAGAATGTGTGGCCGGAGACGAATACGGTGTGGATGGTGCGGTAATACAGGGGAAGTTTTACATGGTGCTTCTTCGGTATAAAGAAAATACGCCGCCGCCGGCAAGACAGGCGGTGGGCTATTTTTCGGTGCAGCCGACCGACCCATTTTGGAGTAAAGTGCAGAAATACATGAAAGAAGCTGTGGCTTGTCTGGGCCTTTCGGAATGTCTTTTGCATGCTGATATCATAAGAAGTGAAGATGGTCCCTTTTTGATTGAACTTTCGGCAAGACCGTCAGGTCATAATCTGCATAATCTTTTTACGCCGCTTTGTACGGGAATTGATATGGCAGAAGAATATATCAAATACCGGATGGGAAAAGAGTATTCGTTTGTACCAAAAGAGACCAAAAGTCTGATGATACATTATTTTGATATGCAGGGTGAGATCTGTCATGTGCCCATACGGGAAGAGATTGAAGAACTGTTAAAAGAACATCTTCTGCTTCGGTGGGAATGTCACATGAAAGAAGGCGAGAAATTACAGCCGGTGTCTGACGGCCATTCCGTGATGGGACGGGGATTTTTTATTTTGAAAGGTAATGATCAGGATGCATGGGCAAAGCAGGCAAAAGAAATCAAAAGTCTGTTTTTAAAGAATGATTAATGCATCGGCAATTTTGGCAGAACCGTTTCCGGTTACCAGTCTGTGCATGGTTTCATGTGCAGACTTTCTTTTTAATACATTTTCTGACATTTCTGTCACAAAATTCACAATATTGGTAAGGACGCTGTCATAGTCAGAGCGTATATCTCCTGCATAAGGAATAACGTTTTCCTTATCAAATGCACTTGCAGAAATAAGCTGATTGTCTGCCATCGTATAGCTGACAGTGGGAATTCCCAGAGCACAGAGCTCATACAGGGTAGTTCCGGCAGCGGATACGGCAAGGCCGCAGGCTTCCATAAGCGAAGCCATGTCTGATACATTTCCGTGGAGAATGACATTTGGATTTGTGTCAGCAAGTAAAAGCAGCTGTTCTTTGTCACTGTTTAATTTTCCCACTACCACATGAAAAGTAAAAGGTAATTCTTTGGCAGTTTCTAAAAAACGGAGACAGAAATGATATGGATCGCTGCCGCCGGTTGTTACAAGAATATCTGACACTTTTTCTGTTATGGATATGGAACGGTTCTCAAACTGAGGACGCAGAGGTGTATAAGCACCTCCCAGTAACAATTGTCCGGCGTTTTGATAAGCGTTTTGATAATCGGGTAAAGAATCACCCGGGATAATATCATAGTTAATTAGCAGATTTACGGAATAATCAAAAAGCTTCAAATCGTCTATGTATGCAGTTTTGATAACAGGATTTAAAGCAGATAAATAAGATTCCGTTACATAATAGGAATCCAGCAGGAAAACAGCGTCGCTGATGACATGAGCGTCACTTGCAACAGCACCATTGTACTTCACTGTGTTTGAAGAACAGCCGGAAGTTTCCAAAAAAGCAAGAAGCTCCGGCAATTCTTTCTCAAGATCATTGTAAGAGGCTGTTTGCAGGGTATGAACGGAAATGTTTTTTACCTCTTCTTTAGATAAATTTATAAAGGACACATCTTCAAGAAAGCCGTTTAAAAGGGAGAGGCTTTCGTTATCGGAAACAACAAAACAAACCTGCTTTTTGCGAAAAAGGCAGGCTTTGGCTATAGACAGGCATCTTATCAGATGACCGGTGGCAATATGGCTGTTGGCATCTGTTCTGATATAAATCATTCCATTAGTTCCCATGCAAGAGGTGTTCCTTTCTTAAGGAAATGTTTTGCTTTTTTACCAAGTACTTCTTCGTAGTACATTGTATGCAGACCGTTGCCCGGTCTGATGGAACGGATATTTTCGGGGGTGAGTACTTCGCCTGCCTGAATATCCTGTACAACAAATAAAGAGCGGGATCCCTCATGCTCTGATTTCTGTGTGTCAGTCAGCACATATTCACTGCTTCCCAATGCTTTTTCCAAAATACGGATTTCCTTTACCATCTTTGCAAATTCTTCCGGTTCCATGGAAAAGGCACTGTCGGGACCGCCGTCTGTACGGCGTAAGGTCATATGTTTTTCTACCATCTTAGCTCCAAGGGGGATGGCTCCTGCGGAGACAATACTGCCCATGGTGTGATCGGAAATGCCGACAAGACAGTCATAGGTTTTGGCGAGCGTAGGAATCATTCTCAAATTAACAGCTTCATAGGGTGTAGGATAAGAGGAAACACATTTTAGTAAAATGATATCTTCATTGCCTTCTTCCCGGCAGACGGAAAGAGCACGTTCAATATCATCGGGATAAGCAATTCCTGTGGCAAAAATCATAGGCTTATGAAGCTTTGCAATTTTTCGGATTAAGGGAATGTCATTGATTTCGTAGGAAGCAATCTTGTAAGCAGGAACCTTTATTTTTTCCAAAAAATCTACGGAAGTAAAATCAAAAGGAGAAGAAAAACATTCAAGCCCGAGCCTGTTTGCTTCTTCCATCAATTTGGGCTGCCATTCCCAAGGGGTGTAAGCTTCCTGATACAATTTATAAAGAGTGGTACCGTCCCAGATGGTACCCTCATTAATCTGAAAACATTCGTCATCACAATCAATCGTAATGGTATCTGCGGTATAAGTCTGAAGCTTTACGGCATCGGCACCGGCGTCCCTGGCCGCATGAATGATTTCGACTGCACGATGATAGTCCTGATTATGGTTGGCGGAAATTTCTGCCACAATAAAGGTGGGAGAAGTTTCGCTGATTGTTCTGCTTCCGATTTTAAATTCCTTGTTCATATAGTGCTCATGCCTTTCTTAAAAGTTACCAATGATTTTTTTGTAAGTATTCGTCATTGGTCCATGCATCTCTTGCCGTAAAAAGGCTTCCGTCTTCTTTTTCAATGATAACTGCAGGGAAGTAGTGGATAAACAGTGGATTTAAACACATTGTATAACCGCCGGCGGTATCATAAACGATTTTATCTCCGGGAAGGAGTGCTTTGTCATCCGTGATTTCAAAAAGTCTGTCATATTCCATGCAGGTAGCTCCGCAAATCCACTGCGTTTTTTCAACGCATCTTGCGGAAGGATTATCTTTATATACAATGTGGTGCGGATAAACGTGTCTTGTTACCAGAGGATTTAAATTAACGCGGCTTCCGTTGGTAACAATAAATTTGCGGCCGCGGATATCCTTGCTATCCAAAACTTCAGTCTCAAATGTGGTGGCACGCGAAATAAGGGAAACACCGGGCTCCGCAATGAGAGTGGTTTTTGTTTTGTCAAAATAAGTGCAAAGCTCTTTGCAAATTTCCTTGAAATAATCCCGGTAGTCCGGCTTGTCCAAACGGCCGCCGAAATAACCGCCGCCCATGTCAATATAATCAAGGGAAAGGTCGTATTCCTTGGCAATTTTAACTGCCATTTGGGCAAGTGCACCATAGACCTGTACGGTTCTTGACTGTGTGGAGGAATGTAAATGCAGTCCGCCTACTTTTACGTTAGGAAGAGCATTCAGTCTGTCTATTACGGTTTTGAGGACTCCGTTTTCATAGCAATAACCGAAGCGCCCGCCTTCTTCTTCCACAAGCTGTTCAAAGGGGCAAAGGGCACCGATATCACAGTTTACCCGTACGCCCACGGAAAACTGCCTGTGGGGGTAGCACTTTGAGAGTTCCTCCATAAAAACAAGTTCCTCAGAAGAATCAAGATTGACATAGCCGCCTGCAACAAGAATGGTTTCAAATACTTTTTTATCTTTGATGGGGCCGTTGTAGATAATCTGATTTGATGCAAAACCAAGGCGGTAAGCCAAGTCGTATTCCGTGGCGGAAACCACTTCCGCATAAAAGCCCTGACCTTTTAAATAGTTTAAAAGCCACGGCAGGGAGTTGGTTTTGACGGAATAGCCCATCACAAAATTTCCCCAGTTCTCAGAAAGAGAATTCCGAAGAAGATTGATATCATACAATAAATCTTTTTCCTTAATACGGTAAAAAGGGGTAGTAAGCTCGTTACTCATATTTAAAAAGTCTCCTGTATTTGATTTCGGCGAGTTCCCAATCCTCCGGAGTATCAATATCCTGTACTTCCATTTCGGACAAAATAAGAGGAACAAGATTTGTTACATCAGTGGTACCGGCAGCAAGGAATGGAGCTGTGCGACAGGCATAAAACTGACCGCAATCGTGGTAAACCTTGGGAAGATCCTGGCTGCGGGTAGTGGCATGTTCGGGGAATTGCCGTTCTACAAGACCTGCATGGTTAATAATGAGTCCGCGTTGGGGCGGATAAGAAAACGGTACAACCGGCATCACGGAATCTGCTTTGGCAAGAAGCTCCATGGCAGCCCTAAGACGTTCGCCTGTTATAAAAGGAGCGGTGGGATAGATGCAGCAAAATGAATCAAATTCCTGCCCACGCTTTTGATACTCTAAAAGCACCTCCCTAATAACATCATCCGTGGAAGCATAATCGTTTGCAGTTTGCTCAGATCGCATAAAAGGAACACTTGC
This sequence comes from uncultured Lachnospiraceae bacterium, assembly GCA_964458255.1. Taxonomy (GTDB): domain Bacteria; phylum Bacillota; class Clostridia; order Lachnospirales; family Lachnospiraceae; genus Suilimivivens. The sequence continues at coordinate 16,119 of CAYWHY010000001.1, forward strand.
TCCGTTTGCCCGTGCAATGTCTGCAATTTTCTCGTCATCTGTAGAAACCATGATTTCATCAAACACACCGGACTTTTTTGCAGCTTCTATGGAATAACAAAGAATCGGTTTTCCGCAAAATTCTTTGATATTTTTTCCGGGGATTCGTTTACTGCCGCCTCTGGCAGTAATAATGGCAAGCCTTTTGCTCATATCCGTACTCCTTAAAATGAGATTATATGACCGCATACTTGCAAACCCGCGCAGACGCGCATTTTTGTCTGCTTTTCAGAAGATTTGCTCGTTAACAGATACATTATACACCATTCTGCGTTGCAATCAAACAAAAATCTATGATATAATGCGGTCAAAAGAAAAACAAGCGCTGCGAAAGCAGCATTTGTTTTTCATGACCGCATTAGCGAACATGCAGCTGCGAAGGCAGCGCGAAAGCGCGAAAGCGCGAGCATGTGAGCGAATCATGCACAGCAGGAGCAAGGCGAACATGCAGCTGCGAAGGCAGCGCGAAAGCGCGAGCATGGATGGATTTGAGGAGAAGTTATGAAGAATTGCATTTACATCTGTCATACCTTTTATCATGTATATATTGCCTGTCTGAAGGAACTGAACAAAGACAAGTCACAGTGGGGACAGGCCTCTCTTATGCTCAGCAAAATGTCCAACGATTTCGGCAATTTAAAGGACCGGGCAAAGGAAAGCGGACTCTTTTCGGAAATAATAGAGTTTGACGAGAAAGAAGAAAGTTTTTTCCCTGAACTGGCACCCCTAAAAAAAGATACAGGCAATCTTGTCAGAAATATGATACAGAGAATCCGTTTCACCGGGAAATTCGGTAAGCTGTTAGAACCGTATATTCCGGTGGATTTAAAACAGTATAAAGACATCTGTGTTTTTTGTGATTCGGACCCGATTGGGTATTATTTAAGCACACACAAAATTTATTATCATGCACTTGAGGATGGGCTTGACTGTATCCGCTATTATGATACGGCACGTTACGATAACAGGGGACATTTTGCGTTAAAGGCGTGGATGGCGGCACATAATCTGATTTTTATCCAGAACGGCTATTCTAAATACTGTCTTGATATGGAAGTAAACGATATTTCCGTTCTGCAATATCCCTGCCCTAAATATATAGAAAAGCCGCGAAAGGAATTGACGGAGAACCTTTCTGCGGAGGCGAAGGATATATTGGTATCTGTTTTTATACAGAATAAGGATGAACTTTTGAAAACACTGCAGGAAGGGGAAGGTGCCACGCACAGGATACTGGTGCTTACGGAGCCGTTATGTGACCTTGAGACAAGAAAGCAGATTTTCACGGATATTATTAATGAATATCAGTGGATAAACGGACAGCAGGCAAAGGTGCTGTTAAAGCCCCATCCAAGAGATGTGCTTGATTATGAAAAATTATTTCCGCAGCATATAGTGCTTGACGGTAAATTCCCCATGGAAATTTTGAACTATGTAGAAGGACTTGTCTTTGACAGGGTAGTTTCCGTGTTTACTGTCCCTCATGCCATTATGTTTGCCAAAGAGAAAGTGTTCTTGGGTGAGGATTTTATGGATAAGTATGAGGCACCGGAAATTCACAGACAGAATGAGCAGATTTAACAGGAGACAGGACAAAGGATCGGGGATTTTTTAATAAGCGAGAAATTAAGCAGGAAATTATGATGGAAAAAATAAAGAAATTTATGACAATGGTGGCAGTGGCGGGAACTGTTCTGGTGACGGCGGTTTTCTGCTATATGCCTTTCCGCGAATTATTAAAGGAAGCAAAAAAGAATACAGTTTCCGTAGGAGAAGAGGAAACATTGGGAGGCACAGGGGACTCCGCGGAAGATCCACAAAAAAACGTGACACAAGCGTCACAAAAAGGTGCGGGAACAACAAAAAATGCGGGAGCAACAACGACTACACCGGTTGAAGAGGATGAACTTCTTCGGACGGTTCTTTTTGAGATACAGCAGGGTGATGAGAAGCTTCGCACTTATCTTTGGCAGAGCAGGGAAGGCGCCTGCTATGTATTTTTACCGGGGTTTGCAAAAGAGGCTGATTTGCAGGTAGAGGAAATTGAGGGAAAGGGGCAGTTTACTATCGGATCCCAAAGCTTCAAAGAAGGGGATGTGCTTACGGACATGGTCTTTGGGGAGGCATATGAGTTTGTGCTTTATGATAAAGACGGAGAAACGGTAATGGCAGCCCCTTTGTTTTTTATGCACTCATCAGATTTGCCGGTTCTTTCTCTTGCCACAGAATCAGGCTCCATGGATGAGATTGATGCAATAAAGGGCGAGACGGAAACGGGAGACATTCTGCTTTTGGATGAAGGAGGAAGTGTGCTTTATGAAGGAAAAGCACAGGAAATTTCAGGCAGAGGTAATTCAACCTTCGGACTTTTGAAAAAACCGTATCAGTTTAAACTGGGTGAAGCTGCAGATTTGCCTGGCTTTGGTAAAAGCAGCAATTTTAATTTGCTTGCAGACGGTTATGATGAAACAAAGCTTAGAAATGAGCTTGTATTTGGCATGGCAGAAGACCTCGGCATGGAATATGTGACGCAGGGAAAACATGTGGATTTGTATTGTAATCATATATATTACGGGGTTTATTACCTGTGTGAAAAGGTACAGGTGGATGAGGAACGTCTTGCCATTACGGATATGGAAGAAAATACTACAGCAGCTTACACTGAGACAGAACTTGATAATATAAGCAGTATTGTTTCCGAAGATGAGAAACGTAAGTGGACAGACTGTGAGGTGGAAGAAAGAGACCTTTCGGGAGGCTACCTGATGGAACGGGAGCTTATAGAGCGCTATGAAGAGGAAAAGAGTGGATTTATTACCGTACAGGGAGATGCTTATGCTCTCAAAAGCCCTAAATATGCAACAGAAAATCAGGTGAATTACATTGCGGATTATATGCAGGAATTTCAGGATGCTGTAGCACAAGAGGATGGAATTAACAAAGAAACCGGCAAACATTATTCGGAATATATTGATGTGGAATCGTTTGTATATAAATATCTGGTAGAAGAGGTTAGCAGAAATTATGACGGAGGTGTCACAAGTAGCTTTTTCTACAAGAAATCAGATGCGGAAGGTGGCAAGTTATATGCCGGTCCCGTGTGGGATTATGATGTTGCATTCGGTAATTGTGATTTGGATGAGATTGTGAGCAATCCTGTGGGAATCAGTAAATTGGATGATCATATCTATGATACCGCATTGTTTGCGGATTTGTATGAGCAGGAGGATTTTTATAAGCAGGTAGTTACTGTATATGAGCAAAAGATGGTTCCTTATCTGAACAGGCTTCTTGAAAGTGAAATAGACAGACTCTCGGAGCAAACCAAAGCCGCAGTAAAAATGGATGGTATCCGTTGGGAGAAGCTTGAGAACCGTTATCAGTATTATGAGGAATATGAGAATGAAATCCGTTATTTAAAATACTTTATAGAAACGAGAATGAATTTTTTGAACGAAGTGTGGCTTGAGGGAGAGGTTTACCACGCGGTAACTTTTATGGTGGATGGACAACCATGGAAAAAGTATTATGTGAAGGACGGAGAAACTTTTGGATACGAGCCGGTTCCTTCAAGGTATAATTCGCTGTTTATGGGATGGCGGTCACAGGCATATAATGTGGCATATGATGAGTTTAAGCCGGTTTATGAGGATGTGGTATTTTATGCTATATGGCAACAACTGCCCGAGACGGAGGTAATTATTACAGACGGTGTTACGGTGCAATAGGAGGCAAAACGAAACATGTTGTTTGAGGAGGAAGTAAACTTTGCAAATTTAATAAAGGAGTGTGTGTCAGATCCCTTTTTGCAGGAAGTGGCAGATAAGTATCATTACCTGAAAAAAGATTTGCCGGAGCTTAAAAAGGTGGCGCAGGCAATGCAGAAAAGTATGACCGCAGAAGCTGCTTTTGGTTGCAGACAGGAGAAAGGTGCAGAAAAGCACAATCCCTGTTGCAGCGTTGTGATGACACTAGGGGAAGGTGTGGATCAATTGCAGGATTCCTACACGGAAAGAGCTCTTTTGACAGAAAGCTATATGGTGGAAGCAATGGGCGGTGAAATTCTGCTTAAGTCATATATGCTTTTTAATAAGTGGATAGAAAAAAACACGGTATATCATGTGGCAAAATATTTCTTTCCGGGAAGTGAAAGGGAGTGCCCGATTGAAGAATTACCGAAAGTGTTGACAGAAGTGTCACTTCCTGTCAGGTGTAATGAAAGCTATTATTTGATACCTAAAAAGAGCGTTGCATTTTATGCACTTCTGACTAAAGAAGAAGGGGTGCGGTGTGTGGGCATTTGTGAAAACTGCGGCAGACGGGATTGCCAAAACCGGAGTCATGCAGAGAAGCTTTTGCCTTACGGATATGCAAGGATTTTGGGGAGAGTGTATTTATGATTCAGCTATATACAGGCGATGGAAAAGGGAAAACAACAGCAGCCATAGGACAGGCAATTCGGGCTGCAGGTGCCGGTTACGAAGTGATTTTCGCGCAATTCATGAAAGGAAATGACAGTGGGGAGCTTCACAGCATAAAAGAACTGAACAATGTCAGAATTGTGAGAAGTGAAAAAGCATTTGGTTTTTATCATACTTTGACGGAAACGGAAAAAACAGAACTTTGCAGGGTGCACAATAAAATTCTGGATGAACTGTTACAGGCAGCAGAAGAAAAATCATGTCGCATGTTTATTTTGGATGAGGTCACCTATCCGCTAAATTGGCAACTCTTAGATTGGGAAAAGTTAAAAAAACTGCTGTCTTATTCAGAGAAAGATACGGAGTTTGTTCTGACGGGACGAAATGCACCGGATTTTCTTTTTGACAGGGCAGATTACATTACGGAAATGAAAGCCATGCGTCATCCTTACGAAAAAGGACTTCCGGCACGAAAGGGAATTGAGTATTGATGATAGGAAAAAACGTGATTGCCGGACAAAAAAGGCAAAGAATACAGGCACAGAAAATTGATTTATAGCTACAGCTATGGTAAAATATAATGATATTTTATTTTTTGAGGAAGAAAAGTTACAATGGCTAAGATTTTTAAGAAATTGATGATATTACTGGACAAAAAACAGAAGCGGAAAATGGTGATGCTTGTGTTTTTGATGCTGATTGGAGCGGTGCTTGAGACGGCGGGCGTATCCATGATTTTGCCTGTTATGAATGTGGTTATGGAAGAAAATGCCGTGCAAAAGCATGTATATTTGCAGGTAATCTGTGATATTTTCGGGATTGCCCATGATGATACCAGAAGCCTTATGATTCTTGTTATGGGTGGACTTGTTCTGATTTTTGCATTGAAAAACATATTCCTGTTTTTTCAGCAGAAGGTACAGCTTAAGTTTGTTTATACCAATCAGTTTGCAACATCGAGAAGAATGATGATTAACTTTATGGAGCGTCCTTATGAATATTATTTAAACGCGGATACCTCCGTGATTCAAAGAAGCATTACCTCTGATGTCAACAACATGTACGGGCTGATTTTAGCACTTCTGCAGCTGGTCAGTGAAGGTATTGTGTTTGTGTGTCTGATTTGTGTCAGTCTGGTGGCGGATGTATGGATGAGCATCACAGTGGCAGCACTCCTTATTGTAGTACTTTTGGTTATCAAATGCATTTTGAAGCCTGTTATGAAAAAGGCGGGCGAAGAGAATCAGGATTATTACAGCGGATTGTATAAATGGATTGACCAGTCCGTTATGGGGATTAAGGAAATTAAAATTGCCAATAAAGAAAATTATTTTATCAACGAATATGCCAAGTGCGGTGCCGGTTATGTGAGTGCTGTGCAAAGGTACAACCTTTACAATGCAACGCCCCGTCTTTTAATTGAAACCATTGCCATTGCAGGCATGATTCTGTACATGATGATACGGCTGCTAAACGGTGCGGCAATCATTGATATTATGCCGCAGCTGACGCTTCTTGCGCTGGTGGCCATGCGACTGATTCCCTGTGCAAACAGAATTAACAATCATCTGACATCCATCTCTTACTTTGAACCCTTCTTTATGGGGGTTTCGGACAATCTTCAGGAGGAAATCAGAGATGAGAGCATCAACTACGACGAAGAGGCTTACAAAAAGAAAATCGAAGCGTCAAAGATGGATATTCGTGAGAAGATTGAGTTAAAGGGCATTACTTATAAATACCCAAACACGGATGTACTTATTTTTGACCATGCGGATATGGAAATTCCTATCGGTAAGAGCGTGGGTATTGTGGGAACGTCAGGCTCCGGTAAAACAACGGTAGTGGATATCATGTTGGGGCTTTTGCAGCTGCAAGGCGGAGAAATTCTGGCCGATGGCGTAGAAATCAGAGATAATTATCCTTCCTGGCTTAAAAATATCGGATATATTCCGCAGACCATTTTTATGATTGATTCCTCTATCCGTAAAAATGTAGCTTTTGGTTATGCGGATGAGGATATCGATGATGAAAAGGTATGGCGTGCACTTAAGGAAGCACAGCTTGACGAATTTGTAAGAGGACTTCCCGAGGGTCTTGATACCGGTATCGGAGAAAGAGGTATCCGTATTTCGGGAGGACAAAGGCAACGTATCGGTATTGCCAGAGCATTATTTGAGGATCCTGAAGTGTTGGTGCTTGACGAAGCAACTTCTGCACTTGATAACGATACGGAAGCAGCTATTATGGATTCCATCAACCGCCTTCATGGGAAGAAAACACTTGTTATTATCGCACACAGATTACAGACGATTGAAAAATGCGATATGGTTTACCGTATAGAAAACGGTAAGGCAACCAGAGAACGATAAAAGCTGCAGGAAAAGCAATGGCTGCAAATCAGCTGCCATAAACCGGCGGCAATCAGATGTTGTAAAACCGTCAGAAAGGAAAGGGACATGACAGAAAAGAAGAGACTTGCCAATATTGAATTATTGAGAGTTCTTGCCATGGTAATGGTTGTTGCCATGCACTTTGTGCGGGAATCGGGCAGCCTCCTTTCGGCAGAAACGGAAGTTTTATCAGCCCGGTATCTGATGGCGACGCTTCTGGAAGCCTTCTGTATTGTGGCGGTAAATGCTTATGTATTTATCAGCGGTTACTACGGAACGGAGAGTGGTTTTAAGCTTTCCAAGATACTGAATTTTTTGTGCAGAATCTGGTTTTATGCGTTGCTGATTCCGCTTGTACTTATCTGCTTTGGAGTGCCTATCGTGGCGCAAAGTATAGGAATTTACGGGGTGATACAGTATGTGCTTCCCATCAGTAGCGGGCATTACTGGTTTGCAAGCTCCTATTTTTACTTATTGCTGCTTATGCCGATTTTAAATCACGCGGTAAAAGCAATGGAAAAGAGGCAGCTTACCGCAGTGACGGCAGGATTACTTGTCGTCTTTTGCGGAATAAAGAGCATAGTGCCCGTAGAACTTGCACTTGACAGATATGGGTATGATTTGATTTGGTTTGTCTGCGTTTATCTGGTGGCTGCATGGCTTAAACTTTACGGCGGTCAGGTAGAAGAGAAGCTTAAAAAGTATGGCGTTTTCATTTATGTGGGAAGCTGCCTTTTGATTTTCGGAATGACACTGGGACTTTGGAAACTGATTCCTTTGGTTGGCGGAATTGCGTATTATTTCACGGTTCCTTTTCACTATAATTTTATCTTTTGTCTCACGGGAGCAGTAGGATTATTTTATGCATTTGCTTTTCTGGATATCAAAGAGGGGAAAATAGCGGAATTAATACGCAAAGCGGGAAAATACTGTTTTGGCGTTTATTTACTTCATGAGCATTTGGATGTCCGTCATTTGTGGTATCAGACTCTGACAGGATGGGTAAAATCTATGGGACTTTCAGAAGTGACAGCGTTTGTTGTGGAATTTTTGTTTTGTGTGATACTGATATTTGCAGCCGGTATCTGCATAGATTTTATAAGAGATAAAGTTTTCGGGGTTACTTTAGGGTTTATGAAAAAGGAGGGGTAATATGCAGGAGCGAGAACAAAAACTGCAAAGATATCTTTATTATGCAGGGGAAATAATATTTCCTGTGTTACTTTTGCTGTTTCCGCTGCTTAAAGTCAATCAGGGCGTGGATTTAACGGATACCCCTTACAGTCTCGGAAACTATCGCTTTTTTGTGCAGTCGGACGGAGTGTGGGTGTTATCTACCTTTCTTTCCAATGTGACGGGATTTCTGCTTACCAAATTGCCTATGGGCGGCACCATGCTTGGCATGAAGGTATATACCTCGCTTATTATCAGTGTGATGGCACTTTTTTCTTACCGGTTCTTTAAGACAAAGATGCCCTCTTGGATGGCATTCTTAGGGGAAGTGGCAGCAATCGGTTTTTGCTGGTGTCCTACCGGTATTTTGTATAATTACATGACATATCTGTTCTTCCTTTTGGGTGCGGTGTTTCTGTTCAGGGGACTGGCAGGGTGCAGACCGATCTGGCTGGTGCTTGCCGGAATTTGTCTTGGACTGAATGTTTCGGTACGTGTTCCCAATGTGCTTGAGGTGGTTTTAATAGTGGCACTTTGGTATTACGGTGCAAGAAAAAAGAAAACCTTTGAGATGATTGCGGGGGAGACAGGACTATGTGTACTTGGCTTTGCGATAGCCCAGGCTGTTATGTTTACGGTGATATCACTTCTTTACGGAATCGGGGCCTATGGTGAAATGATTGCCGGTCTGTTCGGCATGGCAGGCAGTGCTTCCGATTATACGCCGGCAGAAATGATTTTATCCATTTTGTCCGCATACTTTAAAGGCTTTAAGTGGATGCTTTATATGATACTTTGTATATTGCCGGGAATTCCTTTCTTTGTCATTCAAAAGGAAAAATTTCCCCGTATCCGTAAGATTGTATATTGTGCGTGTATTGCCTTTTTGTTCTTTGTGCTGGGCAGATGGGGAATGTACAATTTTCGTTATTATCAAAAAGAATCAGGATTGCAGTGGGGTGTCATTTTCTTAATTATTTCCCTTGTTGTCTGTGTGTGGATGCTGTTTACCAGAATGATGGATGATGAATGGAAGTTAATAGGCTGTATTTCGCTTGTTATGATACTTATTACACCGCTTGGCAGTAACAATTATGTGTGGCCGGCGTTAAACAATCTGTTTTTTACAGCACCTGTTACCTTTTGGATTATTTACCGTTTTGCGGTTTGGGGAAGGATGTATTTTGACACCACGGAAAAAGTACCGCTTTTCCCGGTAAAGGCCATGGTAAGTGCTATGGTAATTGCTTTTCTTGTGCAGAGTATCGGACTTGGTTTCGGCTATGTGTTTAAGGATGGGGAAAACGGTGATAAGCGCAGTGCAAAAGTAATGAATAACGAAGTGCTTGCCGGTATGCATACAACTCATCTGAATGCGGAAACATTAGATGAACTGAGTATATTTATGACGGAACACGCGACGGAATATGAGGATAAAGAACTGATTTTGTACGGAGATATTCCGGGACTTTCTTATTACCTTGATAAGGCACCGGCCATTTTTACCAGTTGGCCGGATTTGGACACCAACAGTTTTGACAGGCTGGTGGCAGACCTTGAAAAGATAAGCGAGAAGGGAGAAAAACCGCTGGTAATTCTTTCCTCCGGCAGCGAGGAGAGTAAAAAGCTGAGTGCTATCAAAGATTTTATGGAAGAAAACAGCTATCGGGAGGTTTTCGCAAATGAAGCCTTTGCGGTGTATGAATAAAACAGATTGTTCGCTTTGGAAAAATCAAAAGTAACGGAATGGAGAAAAAATGATTCGATTTAATGTGCCCCCTTATACGGGAAAAGAAATGGAAAATGTAAAAAAAGCGGTGGAAAACATGCACATCTGCGGAGACGGTGAGTTTACAAAGAAGTGTCATGAATTTCTGGAGACACGCACCGGGACGGCAAAAAGCCTTTTGACAACCTCCTGTACGCATGCACTTGAGATGGCGGCACTGCTTTGTGATATCAAAGAAGGTGATGAGGTCATTATGCCTTCTTATACCTTTGTTTCCACGGCAGATGCTTTTGTGCTCCGCGGAGCCAAAATTGTATTTGTGGATATCAGACCCGATACCATGAATATCGATGAAACATTAATTGAGGCTGCCATTACCGACAAGACTAAAGTAATCGCACCGGTACATTATGCAGGCGTCGCTTGTGAGATGGATACCATTATGGACATAGCAAAACGTCATAAGCTGATGGTGGTTGAGGATGCCGCACAGGGAATTATGAGTACTTATAAAGGAAAGTCCTTGGGAACCTTCGGCGAGTTCGGATGTTTGAGCTTCCATGAGACCAAAAATTACAGCATGGGTGAGGGTGGTGCACTTCTTATCCGTGATGAAAAATATATTGAAAAGGCAGAAATTCTCCGTGAAAAGGGAACGGACAGGAGCAAATATTTCAGAGGACAGGTGGACAAGTACCGCTGGCAGGATTTCGGGTCTTCTTATCTTCCCAGTGACATGAATGCCGCTTATCTTTATACCCAGTTTGAGGTGGCAGATGAAATCAATCAGGTAAGAATTGACAGATGGAATCAATATTATAAATTGCTTAGCCCTTTAGCGGAAGCAGGAAAAATTGAATTACCTTATGTTCCTGAAGGATGTGTTCACAACGGCCATATGTTCTACATGAAAACAAAGGATGTGGAAGAGAGAACAGCCCTCATTGATTTTATGAAAGAAAATGATATTCTCGCAGTATTTCATTATGTTCCCCTTCATTCCGCACCGGCAGGAATCAAATTCGGAAGATTCCACGGGGAAGATAAATATACCACAAAGGAAAGTGAGAGACTGTTACGTCTTCCTATGTTCTATCGGCTTAAGGAAGAGGAAGTAGATTATATTGCAGAAAAAGTAAAGGAATTCTATGGTGCTTAAAAGTTTTTGCAAGAAACATGAAAACTTAATAGGGACATGCTTCCTTTTGCTTGCAATTATGCTGTTTACGGCAATCAGATATGATTATTACTATGATTTGAATGATGATGTCCTGATGAAGGATATTCTGGCAGGCATCTACACGGGAGAGCCGGAGGGACACAATATCCAGATGCTTTGGCTTGTCAGTGCATTTATCAGCCTCCTATACAAAGCAGCAAGAAGCCTTCCGTGGTATGGATTGTTTTTATGTGCCTGCCATTACGGCAGCCTGGGACTGATTATCCACAGAAGCTTATCTTTTTGTAATAAGTTATCTGCGAAGGTGTTACTTTTGCTTACGGAAGGTGTTTTGATAATCGGCCTTCTTTTGCAGCATCTTGTTTCGGCGCAGTATACCATTACCTGTACTTTGCTGGCTTCAGCAGCAGCGTTTCTGTTTTTTACAACGGATATTACACTTCCGGCAAAGGAATTTATCCGTAAAAATATCGGGACAATTCTTCTGGTTGCGTTGGCATACCTAATCCGTTCCGAGATGCTGATGCTCGTAACTCCCCTTATTTGTGTGGCAGGAGTCATCAAATGGGGCAGTGAAAGTAAGATTTTTACAAAGGAGCATGCAATAAAATATCTGTCGGTAATCGGCGGTATTTTAGCCGGCATTGTCTTAGGTCAGGCAACGCACATGATAGCTTACGGAAGCGATGAATGGAGTGCTTTTACGGAATACTTTGACAACAGAACAGAGCTGTATGATTTTCAGAAAATTCCCGAGTATGAGGAGCATAAGACATTTTATGAAGGTGTCGGAATGCTTGAGAGTGAAAGGGAGCTTCTTGATAACTACAACTTCGGCTTGGATGAAGAGATTGATGAAAAGCTTTTGGGAGAGATTGCAAAATATGCCGCAGCCAATCGGAAGGAAGAGAAGCCATTCCTGCAAAGTTTTAAGGAAAGTATGGGAAATTATGTAAGAAGAACCATTTACGGACCTTCCCATAACGAGAGTGATTATCCGTATAACTATATTGTTATTTTTTCTTATCTGGCAGTGTTTGTTACGGCAATGCTTATCAAAGAAAAAAAGCCGGTGGTCCGTTTCCTTCAGATTTTGTGGAAACTGGGATTCTTAGGAGCCGTTAGAACCGTTCTTTGGGTATGGCTTATTATGAGAGAAAGAGTACCGGACAGAATCAGCCATTCCATGTATCTGATGGAGCTTTGTATTTTACTTGCCATGCTTTTGGTACAAGGCAGGGAACTTACATGTGAGAATGCTTCGGGCGGGGCAGCTGCAGTCCTTGCGATGGATACCTTTAAAGAATGCTTTAGGAGAAGGCTGCCGTTTGTGACAGGCACGGTGTATGCATTTTTTGGCGTGGCATTTTTGTCCTATGCCGTTACGACAACAGATGCGGATGTGAAACAAAAAGCAGAAAACAATATATCTTATCATCAACTGTATGCGTATCTTAAACAGGAAGAAAATAAAGGGAATTTTTATTTTATAGATGTATATTCTTCCGTTTTATATACGGAAAAAATGTTTGTAAATGTAGACAACACTTTAAATAATTATGATATTATGGGTGGCTGGGCATGCAAGAGCCCGCTTTATCGAAAAAAAATGGCAGCCTATGATATGGAATCCATGGAGGAAGCACTTCTTTCCAGGGAAAACGTATATTATGTGCAGGAAAACGATGCGGATACGAAATGGCTGTATCAGTATTACGCAGACCATGGAAGAGAGATTATCATGGAGCGGATTACGGCACCGGTAGAAGGATTTGAGATATATCAAATCACGGAATGATATCCGCTTTGGGATACTTAAATAAGGAAAATGATTATGAAAGAAGAAAAAGACAGGATTCTTCGCGGAGACGATATTTTCCTGCGAATGATGGAAGAAGAGGATACAGAGCTGATAGTAAGGTGGCGCAATGAGGATTTTGTGCGAAGAAACTTTATTTATCAGAAGCCCTTTACCGTGGAAGGTCACTTGAACTGGGTGAAAACCATGGTAAAAACCGGAAAGGTGGTACAATTCATTATTTGTACCAAAGAGGAAAGACCGGTGGGCAGCGTGTATCTTCGCGATATCGATAAGGAGCACCGCAAGGCAGAGTATGGCATATTTATCGGAGAAGAAGATGCTCTTGGCTGCGGCTACGGTACTCAGGCAGCGAAGCTTATGCTTTGGTATGCGTTTGAAAAGCTTGGTTTGCATAAATTAATGCTGCGGGTTCTTGCCGGCAATGACAGGGCAAAGAAAAGCTATGAAAAGGCGGGCTTTGTGCAGGAAGCATATTTGAAAGAGGATGTGTATCTTGCGGATGGTTTTCATGATGTGATTTTGATGGCGTGCTTGAATCCGAAGGAACAGGAGGCATAAAAGTGAAAAGGATAAGTTTTGTAATTCCCTGCTATCGTTCTGCAGTGACCTTGCCGGGAGTAATCAAAGAAATACAGGATACCATGGAAGGGTTAAGGGAGTACACCTATGAAATCGTGCTGATTAACGATTGTTCACCGGATGATACTTTTAAGACAATTGAAAAACTGTGCCGTGAAAATGAAAATATAACAGGCATTAATTTAGCGAAAAATTTCGGCCAGCACGGTGCCCTTATGGCAGGTTTTCATCATGTAACAGGTGATATTGTGGTCTGCCTTGATGATGACGGACAAACTCCCGCCTGTGAGGTGGAAAAACTGCTTAAAGGAATAGAAGACGGGGCGGACGTGGTGTATGCCAGATATCAGCATAAGCATCATTCGGGCTTCCGTAATTTCGGCAGCCATGTCAATGAGCTTATGACAAGAGTCATGCTCGGCAAACCCAAGGATTTGGCAGTTTCCAGTTATTTTGCCGCAAGACGTTTTGTGGTAGAAGAGATGAAACGGTACAGCTATGCGTATCCCTATGTAATCGGACTGGTTCTTCGCAGTACCAAGAACATTATCAATGTGGATGTCAATCACAGAGACAGGGAGGCAGGTACTTCCGGTTATACGCTGGGCAAGCTTCTTTCCCTTTGGTTTAACGGCTTTACGGCGTTTAGCGTTAAACCGCTTCGTATTGCCACAATGACAGGTATTATATGTGCGTTTGGCGGGTTTTCTTATGGCATCTACACGATTATCAAAAAGATTTTTATTCAGCCGCCGGATCTGGTAGTGGGTTTCAGTGCCCTTATGTCAGTGATTGTATTTATGGGCGGGATGCTCATGCTGATGATGGGACTTGTGGGAGAGTATATGGGAAGAATGTATATTTCCATGAATAATTCGCCCCAGTTTGTCATTAAAGAAATTGTCGGAAAAGAAGCCGGAGAAGAAAAGTAAGACAGAGATGAAGCAGGAAACAGCCAGAGCAAACAGCAAAACTGCATATTGGAAAAATAACAGAATATGCCGTCTGATGGCAGCAGGTATATTAGGATTTTTATTTGCCTGTGCCCTGCCCGCCATGCTTTTGGCAGAGGGAGATATGCTTGGTTATACCAACAGTATACTTTCTGTTTTTGTGTGGTTTGGTGCCTCTTATCTGATGAACCGCATATTGCAAAAAGACTTTGAGCGCAGCGTAAAGAAATGGTTTGTGCCCGGTCTGTTTTCCTTATTGTTTTCTGTGTGCATGGTATTTGGAGCACAGCTGGAAAAAAAGGAAAGCATTGCTTTTGCCAAGCTTGGTTTGTGGGTGAGCATTGTAGTACTTGGGATTTGTTTTACTCTGACAGTAAGATATTTCTGGGATTTGTTTTTGGATTTTAAGACAAATGCCTCCGGAAAAGAGACAGGCAAGGAGAACGGGGAAGAGGTCACTGCGGGAGAAAAGAAACAAAACCGGCGAAGCTTTTTCCTGACCGCAGTCGCAATTTTTCTGTGTTATGTTCCCGTATTCTTAGCGGTATATCCCGGATTTTTCGTATATGATGCACAGGACGAGCTGATGCAGGTGATTACCAGAAATTTTTCCACCCATCATCCCCTTATTCATGTCCTTATGATGGGCGGCATTATTCAGCTTGTATATAAAATAACCGGCTCCTACAATTTGGGAATTGCATGCTATACCTTATTTCAGATGGCGGTGCTTTCGGGGATTTTTTCTTATGTAATCTGCCGTCTTAAAAAAGAAGGCATGAAAAAGGCGGGGAGAATTGGTATCGCATTATACTTTGGTTTATTTCCCACAATAGTGATGTTTTCCCTCTGCTCCGCAAAAGACGGCCTTTTTACGGGGATGGTGCTGCTGCTTCTTCTTATGTTCCGTGAGTTGTTACAAAATCCACAGAGCTTTTTTGAGAAGAAGGTTCATGTGTTTTTGCTTGCGGGAGCAGCTCTTGGCATGATGCTTCTTCGCCACAATGGTTATTATGCGTTTCTGGTATTTGTGGTGTTTCTTGCACTGACCGGTAAAATGACAGGACTTTTTAAAGTGTGGAAGAAGCTGCTTGGGATATTTGCGATTGTTGTAGCCGGATATATACTGATAAATACGGCAATGACTTTTGTATTACAGGCGGATGCTTCCGAAAATCAGGAGTTGTTGACAGTGCCGATTCAGCAGATGGCAAGAGTGTATGTAAACGAAGGCGACACTTTAACCGAAGAAGACAGAAATGCATTATATGAAATTTTGCCGAAGGAAGCACTTGTGCGTTACGTGCCGAAGGTTTCCGACGGGGTAAAAATAGATTTTAACAATGAGGCTTATGCGGCGAATCCTTCCAGGTATTTAAAACTTTGGTTAAAACTGGGAGCGGAGCATCCGTTTACTTATCTGAATGCATGGTTTATGACCTCTTACGGATTTTGGTATCCCGATGCGGTAATTGATGTATATCGCGGAAACAGCGTTTTTACCTTTACTTATGGCGACAGCTCTTATTTTGGGTTTGAGGTAGAGCTGCCCGGCGAGCGTCAAAGCAGGCTGCCGTTGCTTAAGGAAGTGTACAGAAACATGTCACTTGAAATTTTCCAACAGAAAGTGCCGGTGCTTTCCATGCTGTTTTCGCCCGGTTTCCTTTTCTGGGTAACTGCGTTTGTACTTGGCTTTTTCTGGTATGTGGGAGATTATAAGAGATTATTCCCCTATGTACTGCCGCTCTTCTTGTGGCTTACCGTAATTTTGGGTCCGACCTATTTGGTAAGATATGTTGTATTTTTATGGTTTCTGCTGCCGGTTCTGATTTGGGACTTGTGGAATGTCTGAAATCGTTTCGCCCGGAGGGATTTGATAATTGAAAACAACTGTGGTATACTTACGCAGGGTTAATAAGAGATAAATGAGGAATTCTCAATGAAGAAAATTTTGTATCAGAGCAAAGCAATTCAAATAGTAATCTGCATCATAGCGTTAATGTTCCTTGTGTCATTATGGCCCTTGCGCATCTGGCAGGAGAGAGTAACTTCCTCCGTGGAGTCTCAGACAGGAACGATTACACAGGTAATTAATGAAGAAAGCACCGTGCTTCAGACAATCGTGGCTCAGTATGGCCATATGGATACCATTGATGTATATTTGGGAGAAGACAGTGTCGGAGAGACTTTTTATCTTCGTATTCTGGATGAAGAATGGCAGCAGGTCTGTGAGGAAAAAGCGGTAATAGACAAAGAAAATCTTCCGGGATATCAAGAGGTTTTGATTGATATTGACATGGAAGTGGGCAAGATGTATTACATCATTTTGCAGGGAAATGAGTCTGAGATTTTTGCAGGATGTGAATTGGTACCTCTTACGGATATGCCTTACTTGGGAATTTTGTATTATGCCGATACGCCGGTGGATGGTATGAGCCTTGTGGCAGATTATAATTACAGTGTTCCGCTCAGAAAGGATAAGGTATTTGTATTCGGCACTCTGACGGTACTTATTGCTGCATTGCTTCTTTTTGCGGTAAAAACGGTTTATAAGAAAAAGGAAGATAAACAGGTAACGGTAGAAAAAGTATTTAAAAATATCATGAATCCCATAGTTATCATTTTTGCCGTAGTGAGTCTTGTCGCTGTGGTAACAGGTACATTTGGAAATTATGTGTTGGATAATACCGTATTTTTTGTCAGTGTTGTTTTTTTGTCAGCAATTTTGCTCTACGGAATCAACCATAGCAGAGAGGGACAGGAACCGGTTTTTACATGGGATTATATTAAAACCCATGCAGGCGATTTGGTACAGTCTGTGGGCATTGCAGGTGCCATTGCAGGCTGTTGCGAGTATATGAACGGATTGTATGACATCCATCATTCCGTGGCAGAGAGAAAGGAAATGCTGTGGCTTTCCCTGGCTGTAATAGCCATGTTTCAGTGGAAAGAGATTGTAAATATTTACAACGCAATTTATCTGGTGGCAGCAGGTCTGTACGGTTATCATTATTACCGGACGCATTTCACACCGGAAATGGATGAACTTGAAATACAGGTGCTTAAATATACCGTTTGGATTGCTGCTTTGGTTGGACTTATTGTTATCAGAACCGTAATCGGTCTGTTTAGAAAAAAACTTACAAGACCTGCTTATCGATACACAGGTCTGCTTGCTGTGTTCTTTGCACTTATAATCATTAACAGAAACGGCAGATGGTGGGGCGTAGCCATGGTGGTTGCTTTTACCCTCTTTTATCTCAATTACGGCATGTGGGAGCATAAGGAGAGATTGCTTGTAAATATTGTAAGAGGTGTGGTATTCCAGTTTGTGTGGTCTACGGGCTATTGCCTTTTACATCGTCCTTATGTAAGTTATCGAAATGCAAGATATACCCATATTTTCCATACCGTAACCATTACGGCAACGTATCTTACCATGGTGGAATGTGTGGCGGCAGTGCTTCTTCTTTGTAAGCTTGCAAAGAGCCGCAAATTAAAAGATATATGGAAAGAATTGACATTTTTTGGTGTGGTTTCTTCTTATATGGTATTTACTATGGCAAGAACCGCATTTCTGGCAGTAGGTGTGGCAATGCTGTTTGCACTTGTAATGATGAGTGCAGGAAAAGGAAAAAAGAAAATTATCTGCTGGGGAAAAAATTTAGGACTTATGACTCTTGCGGTAGTGATATGTTTGCCGGTTACTTTTACGGTGCAGAGAAATCTTCCTGCACTTGTCAGTGATCCTTATTTGCACGAGATAGAATATTCCATGTATTGTCCCGAGGATGTTATGCGTGGCAGAAGATTGAACTCTGTAAACTTTATGAGAGTAGGACGTTTTATTGATGTGTTTGCTGAGAAAATTTTCAGTCTTCCGGAAGGTACTTTCGATGTATATGGCGAGCATAGAGCAGCCCGAATCAGAAAAGGATTGGAAACTGCGGAAATTCCCGGCATTGCTGACAGTTCAAAGCTGGTTGCAAGTGTGGATTATGTGCCGATGCCGGAGGAGGCAGAAAAAGAGGATGATTATACCAATGGAAGATTAGATATTTTCCGTTCTTATATAGAGCAGTCTGATATGACAGGTCATGAAGAAATGGGTGCCGTTCTGGCAAACGGAGAAATTGCGACCCACGCACACAATATTTACCTTCAGGTCATTTATGATCACGGAATTCCTGTGGGAATTGTGTTTATTCTGGTAGGAATTGTGACCTTTATCAATGCCTGCTTGTATTATGGTAAAAAAAAGGAAACAATAACATATGCGGCATTACCGGCAGTTATTACCATAACCGTGGCAACGGCAGGTATGGTGGAATGGATTTTCCATGTAAGTAATCCCTGCGGACTGCTTCTGATGCTTGTTATTACACCGCTTATATTTAAAAATGAAGGTTAAACCATGAGTGAAGAAACCAAAAAAGTTAGAAAACCATTTAATGTAAAATTGTTATATCGAAGAACCTGTCTGATTGTATATGATATTATCAGTGTAATCGGAGCAAGCTATCTGGCTCTTCTGATGCGTTATAATTTTGATATGTCAGAGATACCGGAGTATTTTATTGCGCCTATCAACAGGTTCCTTCCCATTAATATTGTTCTTACCCTGCTTATCCTTTATATATTCAGAATGTACCACAGCCTGTGGGCTTTTGCGGGTGAGACGGAGCTTCAGAATCTGGTAATTTCCAGTGCAATATCGGCTGTCTGCTACAGCGTGGGTATTCAGTTCTTTAAGACGGACGGACAGTTGGCGGTTCCGGGAAGTTACTATTTCCTGTATGTTTTTTCCCTAATGGCGTTTCTGTTTGTAAGCCGTTTTTCCTACCGCTTTTTCAGAAGCTTAAAGCATAAACAGCAAAACAAAAACAATGGCATATCCGTTATGGTAATCGGCGCGGGAGAAGCTGCCAATGTCATTATCAAAGAAATTGTGAACAGTAATTTCTCCACCATGGTTATCCGTTGTATTATTGATGATGATCCGGGTAAATGGGGCAGATTTATTCAGGGCATTAAAGTAGTAGGGGGCAGAGACAAAATTATCGAATGTGCCGATATTTTCGGAATTGATGAAATTATTGTGGCCATGCCTTCCATTTCAAGGGCACAGTTGTCGGAAATTCTTGATATTTGTAAAGAAACCAACTGTAAGCTTCGTTCCCTTCCGGGTATGTACCAGTTAGTGAACGGAGAAGTCAGCATCAGTAAGCTGCGTGATGTAGAAGTAGAGGATTTGCTTGGAAGAGACCCTATTGAAGTTGATTTGGACTCTATTTTAGGCTATGTGAAGGGCAAACGCGTCATGGTTACCGGTGGCGGCGGTTCTATCGGAAGTGAACTGTGCAGACAGATTGCAAGTCATCAGCCTGCACAGCTGATTATCGTGGATATTTATGAAAACAGCGCTTATGATGTACAGCAGGAGCTCATGGGAAATTACCCTGATTTGGATTTGGTGGTACTGATTGCTTCTGTTCGTAATACAAACCGCATGAACAGGATTTTTGAAATCTATAAGCCGGAGATTGTTTACCATGCTGCTGCCCATAAGCATGTACCACTGATGGAGACAAGTCCCAATGAGGCTATAAAAAATAACGTATTCGGTACTTGGAAGACTGCTTATGCGGCAGCCATGAACGGCACAAAGCGTTTTGTGATGATTTCTACGGATAAGGCGGTAAATCCTACCAATATTATGGGAGCCAGCAAGCGTATCTGTGAAATGATTATCCAGACCTTTAATAAACATTATGATACAGAGTTTGTGGCAGTCCGTTTTGGCAACGTGCTCGGCAGTAACGGCAGTGTCATTCCGCTTTTTAAAAAGCAGATTATGGCAGGCGGACCGGTTACCGTTACGCATCCTGATATTATCCGTTATTTTATGACGATTCCTGAGGCGGTATCACTGGTGCTTCAGGCAGGTGCCTATGCCAAGGGCGGTGAAATTTTTGTGCTGGATATGGGAAAACCGGTAAAGATTCTGGATTTGGCAAAGAATTTAATCCGTTTGTCCGGTTATCGTGTGGATGAGGATATTAAGATTGAGTTTACAGGACTTCGTCCCGGGGAAAAATTATATGAGGAGCTTCTGATGGCAGAGGAAGGTATGAAAGAGACTGCCAATAAGCTGATTCATATCGGAAAGCCGATAGAGATTGATGAGATGCAGTTTTTTGCCCAGCTCAAAAACCTGAAAGAGGCGTCCAAGAATGAAAGTACCGATATCAGAGAAATGATTAAAGAAATTGTTCCCACCTATAATTATAAAAAGGAAGTGTAAAGCGAATGGATAAAAAGAGAATTTATTTATCCTCTCCCACCATGCATGGGGAAGAACAGAAATTTATACAGGAAGCATTTGATACCAACTGGGTAGCACCTGTTGGACCTAATGTAAATGCGCTAGAGAAAGAGATGGCAGATTACACAGGTGCAGGTTATGCGGCAGCTTTAAGTTCCGGAACAGCAGCGATTCATCTGGCACTTCGTGTTTTGGGAATCGGGGAAGGTGATGTGGTCTTTGTATCAAGCCTGACCTTCAGTGCGACCTGTAATCCGGTTGTATATGAAAAAGCAACTCCCGTTTTTATTGATTCCGAGGAGGATACCTGGAATATGTCCCCGAAGGCTCTTAAGAAGGCTTTTGAGAAGTATCCGAATCCCAAGGCGGTCATAGTGGTTCATCTTTACGGTACACCGGCAAAATTAGATGAAATCATGGAAATCTGTAAGGAACATAAGGTACCTTTGGTGGAGGATGCAGCAGAGTCCTTAAGCAGTACTTACAAGGGGAAGCAAACGGGCACCTTTGGAAAAGCAGGTATTTATTCCTTTAACGGAAATAAAATTATTACGACATCAGGTGATGGTATGCTGGTTTCCGATGAGGAAGAAATTACCAAAAAAGCAACCTTCCTTGCCACGCAGGCAAGGGATGCGGCAAGGCATTACCAACATTCCCAGATTGGCTATAATTACCGGATGAGCAATATTACCGCAGGAATCGGAAGAGGACAGCTGCTTCATTTAGATGAACATAAGGCTTTAAAGAAGGAGATTTACAGGCAGTATAAGGAAGCCTTTGCGGATATTGAGGAGCTTGCCATGAATCCCCTTAACCCGGACGGAGATGCCAACTGCTGGCTGTCCTGTATGACAATTAGGGAAGGCTGTGAGGTAACGCCGAATCAGATTATGGATGCACTGGAAGCGGAAAATATTGAATCAAGGCCGATTTGGAAGCCTATGCACCTGCAGCCTGTATTTGCGGAATGTGATTTTGTAACCGAAGAAGGTTTTAAGAGTGATTTGGCTGCCGGTGATATGAGCGGACAGGAAAAAGGCACACATTGCAGTATGGCAAGTGTATCAGAGGATATTTTTAACAGAGGGTTATGTCTTCCCAGCGACATCAAGAATACAGATGAGGATATGCAGAGAATCATTGGCATTGTGCGCAGTTGTTTCGGAAAGTAAGAGAGAAATATGTACAAAAATTTTGTAAAACGTTTATTGGATATTATCCTTTCCCTTTGCGGAATCATCATCCTTTCACCCGTTTATCTGATACTGTTTATTATGGTAAGGGTAAAGCTAGGAAGTCCGGTGTTTTTCAGACAGGAAAGACCGGGAAAGGATGAAAAGATTTTCAGACTTTGTAAGTTTCGTACCATGACCGATGCAAGGGATGAAAACGGAGAACTTTTACCTGACGGCGAGAGATTGACAGAGTTTGGTAACTTCCTTCGAAGAAGCAGCTTAGATGAGCTGCCTGAGCTTTTTAACATTTTAAAGGGAGATATGAGTCTGATCGGACCGCGTCCGCTTCTGGTAGGTTATCTTCCCTATTACACAAAGAAAGAACAGCTTCGTCATACGGTGCGTCCGGGGCTTACCGGTCTTGCACAGGTAAGCGGCAGAAACTTTTTAGGCTGGGATGCGCGTCTTGCAAGGGATGTGGAATATGTAGAAAACCTGTCATTTTTGATGGATGTGAAAATTCTTTTTAAGACCGTTATGGTGGTTTTCAAAAAAGAGGATGTGGCAGTGGAAACAGAAACAGTGGAAAAGTATTTATGGGAAGAGCGAGAGGCAAGAAGTGATGCGTAGAGAGGAATTACAGACTCCTTGTTATATCATTCATAAAGAAGAACTTTATGAGGGAATTAATCTGCTTAAAAATTCCCTTTTAAAAGAATGGAAAAATCACTGCGTGGGTTATTCCTTCAAAACCAATTCCCTGCCATGGGTAGTGGAAGAGATGAAGAGAGTGGGCTTTTACGCTGAAGTTGTTTCCGAGGATGAGTATGAGCTTGCCTTAAAGCACAAATTTGAACATATTATATATAACGGTCCCGTGAAAGGGAAAAAGACCTTTTTTCATGCACTCGAAAGTGGAGCAATCATTAATTTAGATGCCAAAAGAGAACTTGACTGGCTTAAGGAAAGCGGCAAAACGGATGTGACCGTGGGGCTTCGTGTAAACTTCAATTTAGAGGAGCTTTGCCCGGGAGAAACCTCCGGCGGGGAGGAAGGAAGCCGTTTTGGATTTTCTTATGAGACCGGCGAGTTTGAGAAAGTGTTAAAAACACTTGAGGAAATGGGAATCTGCGTATCGGGTTTGCATTTGCACAGCAGTTCTAAAACAAGAAGTGTGAACATATACAGAGCATTGGCAAAGAAAGCCTGTGAGCTGAAAAAAGAATTTCACTTATCCCTCTCATATGTGGATATCGGAGGCGGGTATTTCGGCGGAATGGACAACAGACCTAAATTCCCCGATTATATGAAGATTATTGCACAGGAGCTTTCAAAAGAATTTACTCCGGAAGAGACTATGCTGATTGTAGAGCCGGGAACTTCGCTCATTACGCCTCCCATCGAATATTTGACGACAGTAACAGATGTAAAACAAACTTATGCGAACTGTATTGTTACAACGGACGGAAGCAGAATAGACATCGACCCGCAGTATGGGAAAAAGAGCTATTTTCATAAATGGGAGTTTCAGTCGCAGGAACACCGGGAAACGCTTAAGAAGCAGGTTATTTGCGGCTTTACCTGTATGGAAAACGACAGATTATTTATAGCGGAAGATAAACCGGCGCTGAAAGAGGGAGATCGGATTTCCTATCAGAAGGTGGGAGGATATACCATGTGCCTGACACCGCTGTTTATCAGATATTTTCCCAATGTCTATTTGGAGGAGGAAGGAAGACACCGCCTGGTAAGAGAAGCGTGGTCCTGTGAGGAATACAGCCGGAAGAGTTTGTAACAGACTGTCTTTTGAAAGGATGGAAACTAACATGAATATGTTAATCTTAAGCTGTGGAACAAGAGATAAAGTAGTGCAGTACTTCAGAAAAGCATTTGAAGGGAAAGGCAGAATTATTACAACAGACTGTAACCCTTACGCCCCGGCACTTTATGAAGGTGATGCACATTATATTGTTCCGAGAATGACAGCTCCCGGATATATTGATGTAATTTTTGATATTTGTAAAAAAGAAAACATTAAAGGAGTACTTTCCTTAATTGACCCGGAGCTTTCTCTGCTTGCAAAGCATGAAAAAGAGTTTAACGAGCTCGGTGTTACGGTAATCGGTTCTTCCTACGAGCTGTGCGAAAGAACCTTAAACAAATGGGAGATGTACTGCTGGATGACAGAAAACGGCTATCCCTGTGCTAAGACTTATCGTGAGCTTAAATCCTTTAAAGAGGCTTTGACAAACGGAGAGGTAACTTATCCCGTGTTTGTAAAACCCATGAGAGGCAGTGCCAGCCTGCATATTTCCAAGGCCGAAGATTGGGAAACGGTAGAATTTCTTTTTAATCAGGGAGAAGAGATGATTATTCAGGAGTTTATGACCGGACAGGAAATCGGTGCCGACTGTTATATTGATATGATAAGCGGTGAAGTGGTTTCCGTTTTTACCAAGAAAAAGCTTCTGATGCGTGCGGGAGAAACTGACAAGGCAGTTTCGTTTAAGGAAGATGCCTTGTTTGAAAAGATAGAAGAGTTTGTAAAGGAAAACGGTTTTAAAGGACAGATAGATATCGATATTTTTGAAAAAGACGGTATTTATTATTTCTCAGAGGTAAATCCCAGATTCGGAGGCGGTTATCCCCATGCCTATGCCTGTGGGGCTGACCACATGACCTTGATTCTGAACAATCTTTTTGGTAAGATAAATGAGAAAAAGACAGGCTGTTATGAGATAGACAAAGTCATGATGAAATATAATGAAATCATGCTTGTTGACGCCATATAGAGGAACAGAATGAAAAAGAAAGTACTGATACTTGCCAACAATGCAAGTGGCCTGTATGATTTCAGGAATGAACTTCTTTTAAGCCTTCTTCATGATTTTGAGGTGCATATAAGTCTGCCGGATGCAGACGAAGTTCCGGCACTTGCAAAGGAAGGCTGCCTGATACATCATACATCCCTTGACAGACGGGGAATGAATCCGCTCAGGGATTTGAAGCTGCTTATGGCATATGCAAAGCTTCTTAAGGAAATTAGACCGGATGTGGTTTTAACCTACACGATTAAGCCTAACATCTACGGAAGTTTATGCTGCCGGCTTAAGAAAATACCTTATATTGTTAATATCACGGGACTTGGTTCTGCTTTTGAAGGCGGCGGACTTATCCAAAAGCTGGTGGTATTTTTGTACCGTATGGCGCTTAAGAATGCGGAATGTGTCTTTTTCCAGAATGCAGAAAATCAGGCAATTTTTGAGCGGTTTGGAATTAAAGGAAAGAAAAGGCGCCTTGTGCCCGGTTCCGGAGTCAACCTTGACAGACATAAATTTGAGGATTATCCTTCTAAAGAGGAGCCCATACGTATTCTTTATGTCGGACGAATTATGAAAGAGAAGGGGACGGACGAACTGCTTTACGGAGCGGAAATGCTGAAAAAAGAGCATCCGGAAGTGATTTTCGAGGTAGTGGGAAATTACGAAGATGATTACAAAGAGCTCATGGAGCAGAAGCAAAAAGAAGGTGTTGTGGAACTTGTTGGTTATCAGATGATAATCCATCCCTATTACAGGAAAGCTTCGGCGGTTATCATGCCAAGCTACCATGAGGGCATGTCCAATGTGATATTGGAAGCGGCAGCGACCGGAAGACCTGCTTTGGCGTCTGATATTCCGGGATGCCGGGAAGGCTTTGAAGAAGGCGTTACGGGACTTTCTTTTGCACCGAGAGATAAAGAAGCGTTGCTTGCTGCACTGCGTAAGTTTGTCTCTCTTTCTTATGAAGAGCGAAAAGAGATGGGACGTAAAGCACGTGAAAAGATGGAAAATGAATTTGACAGAAAATTCGTAGTAAATGCATATAGAGAAGAAATACAAAAGAGTATTACTTGTTAAGCAGGAGGAAAAAACGATGGGTTTATATGAGGATATTGTAAGCGGCAAAGAGAAGCTTTCACTGGTAGGTCTCGGGTATGTAGGTATGCCGATTGCGGTTGCTTTCGCACGCAAGGTTAAGGTAGTGGGCTTTGACTTAAACGAAAAGAAAATCGGGCTTTATAAGAATGGTATTGATCCGACGAATGAAGTGGGCAATGCTGTGATTAAAAACACTGCTGTGGAGTTTACGGCAGATCCTAAGAAATTGCAGGAAGCAAAATTTCACATCGTAGCGGTTCCTACACCGGTAAATGATGACCATACACCGGATTTGACACCGGTAGAAGGTGCCAGCAGATTGCTCGGACAGAACCTTACAAAGGGTTCCGTTATTGTATTTGAATCAACCGTTTATCCCGGCGTTACCGAAGATATCTGTGTGCCGATCCTTGAAAAGGAATCAGGACTTAAATGCGGCATAGACTTTAAAATCGGTTATTCTCCTGAAAGAATTAATCCCGGCGATAAAGTTCATCGTTTAGAGACCATTACCAAGATAGTATCAGGTATGGATGAGGAAACACTTGATACGGTTGCCAAAGTATATGAACTGGTTGTGGAAGCAGGCGTATATCGTGCAGAAAGTATTAAGGTAGCAGAGGCTGCCAAGGTAATCGAAAACAGCCAGAGAGACATTAATATTGCGTTTATGAATGAGTTATCCATCATCTTTAACAGGATGGGAATTGATACGAAAGCCGTTTTGGAAGCAGCGGGAACAAAGTGGAATTTCTTGAAATTTCAGCCCGGTCTGGTTGGCGGACATTGTATCGGTGTAGACCCTTACTATCTGACCTACAAGGCGGAAGAACTCGGTTATCATTCACAGATTATCTTAGCAGGCCGTCGTATTAATGATGATATGGGCAAGTATGTGGCGGAATCACTTGTCAAAAATCTGATTAAGGCTGATATTCCCGTTAAGGGAGCCAGGGTGGCAATTTTGGGCTTTACCTTTAAAGAAAACTGTCCCGATACCAGAAATACCAAGGTGATTGATATTTACAAGGAACTGGGTGAATACGGCATTGAGCCTGTGGTGGTAGACCCGGCAGCAGATGCGGATGAAGCCAAGAGATTATATGGCATTGATTTTGAGAGCATGGATGCGGTAAAGGATATGGATGCCGTGCTTGTGGCAGTGGCACATACAGAATTCCTTGGACTTAATAAGGATAAAATAAGCAGCTTCTTTCATGCAAAGCATAGTAAGAAAGTATTTATGGATATTAAGGGGCTGTTTGAGAGAAAAGAATATCTGACAGAGGATTATATCTATTGGAGATTGTAGGAGACGGTGGTAATGAGTTATAAAGAGTTAAAGTTTGATAAGGACAGCGTGTTTCTTGTAACCGGGGGAGCCGGTTTTATCGGTTCCAATCTGTGTGAAGCAATTCTGGATATGGGTTATACGGTAAGATGTCTTGATAATCTTTCAACGGGAAAGTATGAAAATATCGAGCCCTTTACGACAAATTCCAAGTTTACCTTTATCAAGGGAGATATCAGGGATTTAGATACTTGTATGGAAGCGACTAAGGGTGTGACCTACGTGCTGAATCAGGCGGCATGGGGAAGTGTGCCGAGAAGTATTGAGATGCCCCTTCTTTATGAAGAAATTAATATCCGCGGTACCTTAAATATGATGGAAGCGGCAAGGCAAAACGGTGTTAGGAAGTTTGTTTATGCGTCCAGCTCTTCCGTGTACGGAGACCATCCTGTGCTTCCCAAAAAGGAAGGACAGGAAGGCAAGGTGCTTTCTCCTTATGCATTAACCAAAAAGGTAGACGAGGAATACGGAAGACTTTATAAAGTACTTTACGGACTTGATACCTATGGGCTGCGCTATTTTAACGTATTCGGACGCCGCCAGAATCCGGACGGAATGTATGCTGCCGTAATCCCTAAGTTTATCAGACAGCTGATGAACGGTGAAGTGCCTACCATTAACGGTGACGGCAGACAGTCCAGAGATTTTACTTATATTGATAATGTGATTGAAGCAAATTTAAAAGCTTGTCTTGCATCTTCTGACGCGGCGGGCGAAGCATTTAATATCGGTGCCGGCGGCAGAGAATATCTGATTGATGTATACAACAATCTTTGTTCTGCTTTGGACAAGCAGGTAGAACCCAATTTCGGACCTGCCAGAAAAGGAGACATCCGCGATTCAAACGCGGATATCAGCAAGGCAAGAGAACTTTTGGGCTATGATCCGGAATACGATTTTGCAAAAGGAATCCGTCTGGCAATTGATTGGTATGTGGAGAATTTATAAATGAAAATAGCAGTACGGCTGGATGATATTACACCTGATATGGACTGGGAGCGTTTCCTGAAATGTAAGGCGCTTCTTGACAGATATCAGGTGAAACCGCTTATAGGGGTAGTGCCCGATAACCGGGATGAGAACCTGAAAAAGGAAGCAGAATGTGTGGAAGGCAAACCGGCAGATTTCTGGACATATGTAAAAGCACTTCAGAAAGAGGGCTGGGAGGTAGCCATGCATGGCTATCGCCATATTTACACCACAAATCATGGAGGACTGTTTCCGCTGAATCAATTTTCTGAATTTGCAGGAGTACCTTTTTCAGAGCAAAAAAGGATGCTGGAAGACGGCAGAAAAATGCTTGCAGAAAAAGGGATTGATACGGATATTTTTATGGCACCCGCACATTCCTATGATAAGAATACTTTAAAGGCATTGAAGGAGACAGGATTTAAGGCACTGACGGATGGCTTTGGAAATAAACCTTATCTATGGGCAGACCTTACGTTTTATCCGATTTCATTCCGCTTAAGTAACACTTTGAAGAAAAAACATGGATATTCTACCATGGTAATTCATCCGGGAACGGTGACGGACGAAGAACTTGTACAGTATGAAAATTATTTTAAACGGGAAAGTATTCAGTGGATTCCTTACAAAGAGTATCGGGAGCAAACAGCCGAAAGGCGTTTAGCATTTGGCATGATGAAAGAATTTTTTCTGGCAAAGATTAAATATTTACTGGTGAAAATCAGATAGAAGGACATGGAAAGTGAGGAATATATGAAAAAACCGATTCACATCTTACATGTTTTGGGCAATACCGAATTAGGCGGTGCCGAAAGCCGGATTATGGACCTTTATCGCCATATAGACAGGAACAGGGTACAATTTGACTTTCTGGTGCACACCAGGGAAGAAGGATATTTTGATAAGGAAATTGAACAATTGGGCGGACACATTTTTCGTGTTCACCGTTTTCGTATATACAATTATTTGACTTATCGTAAGTCACTTAAGGAATTTTTCAAAGAACATCATGATTTTGGAGCAGTTCAGGGGCATATGACAAGTACGGCAGCCATTTATCTTCCCATAGCAAAGAGAGCGGGCGTGCCCGTTACGATTGCACATGCCAGAAGTGCGGGTGTTGACAGAGGAATGAAAGGAACATTGACAAGATTTCTTAGGAGAAATTTATCTGAAAAGACCGATTACATGTTTACCTGCTCTAAAATAGCAGGAATTTCTGTCTTTGGAGAGAAGGCGGTTAAGGAGGGAAAAACCGTTTTTATACCCAATGCCATTAATTGTGAAAAATTCGGTTTTAATGCTGATATAAGACAGAAACTGCGGCAAGAGCTTGGGGTAAGCGATAAGTATGTAATAGGTCATGTGGGAAGATTCCATTATGCAAAAAACCATGAGTATCTTTTGCAAATATTTGCAGCACTTGTTAAAAAAGGCGATAGAGAATATGTGCTTCTTCTTTTAGGAGAAGGAGAAGGTATGGAAGGTGCAAAGCACCTTGCCAAAGAGCTGGGGATCGAAAGCAAAGTGCTTTTTGCAGGGAATCAGGCTTGTGTGTATGATTATTATCAGGCTATGGACTATTTTGTATATCCGTCGCGATACGAAGGACTCCCGGGAACGGTCGTAGAAGCGCAGACGGCGGGACTTCAATGTCTGATTTCGGACAGCATATGTGAAGAAGTTTCGGTTACCGGGCTGGTACAAACTATGAGTATTGACAGTTCTGCGGATAAATGGGCAGAATATATCATAGAGACGGAAGAATACGAAAGACATAGCCGCGTGGAAGAAATGCGTCGGGCAGACTTTGACGTAGAACAGCAGGCAGAGAAGATGATGTGTTTTTATGAGACAGGAAAATGGGTATGAAAAAAGTAATGCTGATTTCCCCCATGCTTCATCAGGGTGGTTTTGAACGAATATGTGTTATGACGGCACGATTGCTTCAAATAGAATATGAAGTGGTGATAGTCGTTTTTTCCATGGAAGATATTGCCTTCGATATTTCAGGACTTAAAGTGATTGACTTAAACTTAAAGGCACAGACGGGAAAAATAGGAAAAATGATCAATGTTTTCAAACGTTGCAGGGCGCTTACCCGTCTGCAAAAGGAAATGGGAACCGATATTTCCTACAGCTTCGGCATGACAGCCAACATTGCCAATGCACTCAGCAGAGGGGCAAAGAAAAAGATCACGGCATGTCATTCTTTTGAAGAGATTAAAAGCCGATTTTATATGAGATTAATCGGTAGAGGATCTGACAAGGTATTGTGCTGTTCCAAAAAGATGGCCGATCTGGTAGAAGAAACATATGCACTTTCTAATGTAACGGCACTGTGGAATCCTTGCGATATTGAAGGAATTTTGGACCAGAGCAGGAAAGAAGCGGATGAGGATATAGCATTTTGGACGTCAGAGGACACAGTTTTGGTATCTATGGGGCGAGAGGACGATATCAAAGGCTTTTGGCATCTTCTCAAGGTATTCAGAAGAGTTTATGAAAATAATCAAAATACGAAGCTGGCAATTATAGGTGACGGAGATTTTTCACAATATGAGAAGCTTGCAGGAGAACTTGGCATAGAAGGCCGAGTGTTGTTTGCGGGATTAAAAAAGAACCCGTTTCCGTACCTGAAAGCGAGTGATTTTTATATTTTGACTTCCTTAAGCGAAGGGCTGCCAAATGCACTTGTGGAGGCACTTGTACTATCGCTTCCCGTTATTTCTGTCAATTGTCTTTCGGGACCTGCGGAAATTTTGCATGAGGACTTTAAGACGGCAGAAGAGAAAAAGTCGGTTTTTATGGCGGATTTTGGAATAATTACACCTGTTTTGGATCCGGAAAAGGATATGCAGGTGCGTTGGGAAGAAGAAGGAAAAGTAAAGCTTGAGCACAGTGAAGAACAGCTCGCACAAGCAATAACAGATGTTATCAAAGATGCTGAAACAGCACAGAAGTATCGTATGGGTGCACTTAAAAGAGCAGAAAACTTTTCTAAGGAAAAATATATGGCAGGGCTTGTTGCCTGCATGGAGAATTTGTAATCATGTGTGGAATATGCGGATTTTACAGTAAAAAGAATATCACACCTGACCAGCTTATCTTAATGAACGATACGATGGTTCATCGCGGACCGGATGATGCCGGCACAGAGATTTTTCCCTCAAGGGACGGGTATTCGGTCGGATTGGCACAGAGAAGGTTATCTATCCTGGATTTGTCGTCTTTGGGTCATCAGCCCATGCATTCGTCTGACGGACGCGTGTCAATTGTATTTAATGGGGAAATTTACAATTTCGGAACGCTGAAGGAAGAGCTGTCTGATTATCCTTTCGTTTCTGCTTGTGACACAGAGGTGATTCTGGCAGCCTACTTAAAGTGGGGAATTTCCTGCATAGAGCGGCTAAACGGTATGTTTGCCATTGCTATTTTTGACAGAGAGGATCATAAGCTGTATCTTGTCCGTGACAGAATCGGTAAAAAACCGTTATATTATTGGATTCAGGACGGAAATCTTGTGTTTGCTTCGGAGTTAAAGCCCATTATGAAATGTCCGGGATTTGTTCCTGTCATCAGAAGAGATGTAATTCCCAGATTTCTTTATCATCAGTATTTGTGCGGACCTGACAGCTTTTTTGAAAATGTATATAAGGTAAGTCCCGGACAGATTGTTTGTTTTTCCGACGGGAAATTGGATAAATGGCAATATTGGGATTTAAAGAAGATAAACAAAGAGAAGAAAAACACGTCGGCTACCGAGTATGGACAGGCAAAGGAAGAGCTTAAAGGGTTGCTTCAGGAAGCCGTTCGGGAAAGACTTGTGGCGGATGTACCTGTAGGAGCTTTTTTAAGCGGCGGTTATGATTCATCACTGATAACGGCGATTGCACAGGAAATTTCCAAAGAGCCGGTAAAGACCTTTTCTATCGGATTTCATGAAGAGAAATATAACGAAGCGGGATATGCGAAGGAGGTCGCCCGGTATCTTGGATGTGACCATACGGAAATGTATATTGACGAGACCGATATGTTTGCGTTGATAGAGAGTATTCCGAAGTATTATGACGAACCGTTTGCCGACAGCTCCCAGATTCCTTCTATGTTGGTTTCACGGCTTGCAAAAAAGGATGTTACGGTAGTTTTATCGGGCGATGGCGGCGATGAGCTTTTCTGCGGCTACAATGTGTATGAAAAGGTAAGGCAGGCACAGATGCTTGACGGAGTTGGTGCAGTGGCAGGTGCCGTGGGTGATTTGTTTCATATTACAGAGAAATATCCCTTTAAAGTGCGTGTAATTGCGGGGAACCGCGATAAGGAGACAAAGACTCAGCTTGTTAACGGCAATTATGTAAATGTGGCCCGGAAGATGGTCATGAGGGATGAAACAGAGCATTTTCTGCCTTGTGGGTATGATTTTGAAAGTGTCTATGGGGAGAAAAACTGGCAGGTAAGAAGAATGCTTCTTGATATGGACACTTACCTTCCCGAGGATATTTTGTGTAAGGTGGACAGAGCCTCCATGATGTATTCTTTAGAAACAAGATGTCCCGTTCTTGACAAAAATGTGATAGAATATGCTATGGGTCTTCCGCATGAATTTAAGTATCATAACGGAAACAAAAAAAGAATTTTAAAGGATATTACCTGCGAATATATCCCATGTGAGCTTTTGGAAAGACCAAAGAAGGGATTCAGCGTCCCTCTTGATAAATGGCTGAGAGGAACACTTAAAGAACAGGTGTTATCTGTGTCGGGAAAAGAGTTTTTACGCAAGCAACAAATATTTAATCCTGATTATACAAATAAATTTATAGGCAGATATATGGAAAAAGGAGATGCGGGAGCAGGAACCGGAGAAAATTATTCCGGAGTGATATGGGCCTACTTTATGTTCCAGAAGTGGTATGAGGAATGGATAGGATGAACAGAAAGAAGATTTTGTTTCACATAAACAGCCTTGGAAAAGGCGGTGCAGAAAGAGTAGTAAGTGTCTTATCCGGATTTTTTCTTGCGGACGGATATGAGGTGCTTATTGTAACATTGTGGCGTGCCAGAGAAGAATACGGGCTTGCGGAAGGCATAAGGAGAATGAATCTGGGAGATGTATGGGAAGATAAAGAACCGGGGCGTGTACGGATGGCGATAAGACGTCTTGTGGATTTAAGATATATTATAAAGAAAGAAAATCCGGATCTTGTTATTTCATTTTGCAATAAAGCAAATTTCAGATGTGCCTATGCAATGACAGGAATGAAAATACCTCTTCTTACTTCTGTCAGAAATGATCCTAAAGTAGATTATCTGCCATACAAAACTGCCATGCGGATTATGGAAAAGAGAGCTTCCGGTTGTGTGTTTCAGACGCATGATGCGATGGCTTGTTTTTCGGATGATTTTCAGAAGAAGTCAAGAGTGATATGGAATCCCATTGATGAAAAATATCTTGCGAGGAAGAAAGAGAACCTGACAGTGCGCAGTGAATATATTGTGACGGTGGGTAGATTGTCCGCTCAAAAAAACCAGCTTTTGCTGTTAAAGGCATTTAAAAGAATTTCGGATGATTTTCCCAAGATGTCTCTAAAAATATACGGTGAAGAAAGCGAAGCAGGAATGAAGGAGATACTGCTTGGCTATGTGAAAGAAAATGCTTTGGATGACCGTGTGAAATTTATGGGACAAAGCAGCCGCTTGGAAGAAGAAATCCGTGATGCTGCACTGTTTGTTCTTTCTTCTGATTATGAAGGCATGCCAAATGCCTTGATGGAAGCAATGGCTTTGGGGCTTCCGGTTATATCCACGGACTGTCCCTGCGGAGGACCGCAGGAATTAATAGAGCATGGTGTTTCGGGATATTTGATTTCCGTGGGGGACGAAAAAGAACTTGCCGATGCTATGAGTCTGATATTGAAGGATAGAGAGCTTGCCGAAAAACTCGGAGAGAATGCCGGTAAGATTGTAGATAAGGTAAGTCCCTATAAAGTATATGAAATCTGGAAAGAGTATGTGGAGAGTTTGACGAAATGAAGGGAACCATTGCACTGTATATAAGCAGTCTGCGAAAAGGCGGAGCAGAGCGTGTGATTGCCAATCTGGCTTCCTATCTGGATGGCAAAGATTACCGGGTTGTAATTGTGACAACACATAAGGCCGAGATAGAATATACAGTACCGGATACGGTGATTCGCAGAATATCGGAACCTGATGAGGAAGAGCTTAAAGGTGGTAGAATCAGTAATTTTATTGCCAGATGCAGGAAGCTTAGAAATATCTGGAAGGAAGAAAAGCCGGACGTGATACTTTCCTTTATCGGGAAAAATAATATGATGGCAATTTTGACATCACGTGGTCTTGGGATTCCTGTTGCAGTGTCAGTGCGCGGGGAACCAAACGAAGAGTATTACAGCAGGAGTCTTAAGCTTGTGGCAAAGCATTTATTTAAGCTTGCGGACGGTGTTGTGTTACAGACAAGACAATGTATGGAATTTTTCCCGGGGAGCATCAGGAAAAAGTCAGTAATTCTTAAGAATCCGGTGAACCCCGATTTCTTTAAGGTACGTTATGAAGGCGAAAGAGACAAAACGATTGTAGCAGTCGGAAGAATCGATGAAAATAAGAATCACGAAATGCTGATAAGAGCATTTTCTCTTATTGCAGAAGAGTATCCCGAATATAAGCTTATTATTTACGGTGAGGGCGAAAAGAAACATGACCTTGAAACCCTTGTTAAGGAATTGAGGCTGCAGGAAAGAATTTTACTTCCCGGAAGTACAGACCGGGTGGCGGATGCTATATACAAAACACGTGTTTTTGTATTACCATCCAATACGGAAGGGATGCCTAATACGCTAATCGAAGCTATGATATTGGGTCTTACGGTAATCGCTACAGACTGCCCTTGTGGGGGACCGGCGGAACTGATTGACCATGAAAAAAATGGTTTGCTTACCCAGGTGGGGAATATTGAAAAAATGAAAGAAAACTTGCAGAAAGTTTTAAATAACTTGCAAGAAGCGGATTTGATGGGAATACAAGCAAGGATAACGGGTGAAATTTACAGGCCTGAAAAAGTATATGAAGAGTGGGAAAAATACTTGATTTTGCTGGGCTTGGGAAGGAATAGGAGATGAGGAAATGTGCGGGATAGCCGGATTTTGCAATTTTGCAGGAAACAGCAAAGTGAATATTGAGCGCATGAAAGAAAGAATGTACCACAGAGGGCCTGATGCGGGTGGCAGTTACTTTTCGGAGGACGGACAGGTAACCCTCGGTCATCGTAGGCTTTCTATTGTAGATTTGTCTGAGAACGGTTCGCAACCTATGACTTCTCACAGTGGTCGTTATGTGATTGCTTTTAACGGTGAAATTTATAATTATAAAAAAATAGCGGATAAGCTTATTGAAGAAGGCAGGGTAAAAGAGTTCCGGGGCAGCTCCGATACGGAGGTTCTTCTTGAAGCGTTTGAAAGCTATGGTGTGAAGGAAGCAATATCACTTTGTAAAGGTATGTTCGCCATCGCATTATATGACAAAAAAGAACAGGCACTGTATTTACTTCGTGACAGAGTGGGTGAAAAGCCGCTTTATTACGGTCAGGTGAAAGACGGGTTTGTGTTTGCTTCCGATATCGGTTCCATTTCCGTGCTGGATGGTTTTGACAATCCCATCAATACGGCAGTGCTTGATTTGTATTTTATTCATGGCTATATACCGGCTCCTTATTCTATCTATGAGAATATATTTAAGTTAGAACCCGGAATGATAGTTAAAATTAAATTACCATTTAATAATTTGGATGATGTTGAAATGGAAAACTACTGGTCCATGAAGGAAGTGGCAAGGAAAGGGCAGGATAATCTCTTTAAGGGAAGCTTTACAGAAGCAGCGGATGAATTGGAACGCCTGCTCAAAGCTTCCATTTCTGAGCAGATGGTGGCAGATGTACCGGTAGGTGCGTTCCTTTCTGCGGGCATTGATTCCAGTACGGTGGTTGCTCTGATGCAGTCTCTTAACAGCAATAAGGTAAAGAGCTTTACCATCGGAATGGAGGAAAAGGATTATAATGAAGCTGTCTATGCGAAGGAGATTGCAAAGCATCTCGGTACCGAACATACGGAGCTTTATATTACGGAAGCAGATGCAAGAGCCGTGATTCCCAAGCTGGCATCTGTGTTTGGCGAACCTTTTGCGGATTCCTCCCAGATTCCCACTTACTTAGTCAGTAAAATGACAAGAGAGCATGTGACCGTATCCTTAAGCGGTGACGGAGGAGATGAACTTTTCTGTGGATATACGTCTTATGCATCTGTGGAACGTATTTGGAACAAGATGAAAGACATTCCTTATTTTATCAGGAAGCCTTGCAGCGAACTGGTAATACACAGTCCCCTTAAGAAGATTCCGATTTACAGAATTAAAGGAAAGCTTTTGGGAGCAAAGGGCCCTTCGGATTTATATATTTGCTCTATGGAGACAGACCCGCTGGCAAAGAAAATCAGCCTTGACGCTAAAGAATGCAGCTATAAGTACAGTGAATATGATCCTAAGTTTTTAAAAGAAACCAACCATAATATTATGCTGATGGATTTACTGATGTACCATCCGGATGATATTCTGGTGAAGGTAGACAGGACCGCCATGGCAGTGTCATTGGAAACCAGAGTGCCTATGCTGGATAAGGATGTAGTGGAATTTGCATGGAGTCTTCCTATTGCATATGAAAAGGAAGGCCTTACCGGTAAGAAAGTACTTCGTGAAGTGCTGTATCGCTATGTCCCAAAGGAAATGATGGAGAGACCGAAGAAAGGCTTTAGTATTCCGATTGAAAAGTGGCTGAAACAGACAGAACTGCGTCATTGGGCGGAAAGCCTGATTGACAGAAAAGTGCTTGAGCAGCAGGGAATTTTAAATCCGGATGTGGTATGGAAAATCTGGACAGACTTTATAGAAAGAGGCGAATGGCGAATTCAGATTTGGTATATTTTAATGTTCCAAAGCTGGTTAATCTGCGAAAGAGCCGGAGGATGTATATGAACATAATCAGAATGTCCGGAGGACTGGGAAACCAGATGTTTCAGTATGCACTGTATATGAAACTGAAATCCCTCGGAAAAGAAGTAAAGTTTGATGATATTAATGAATACAGGCATGACAATGCAAAGCCTATTATGCTTTCTGTTTTCAGAATTGAAATACCAAGGGCTTCATGGGATGAAATTAATGCTTTTACGGACGGATCCATGAAGCTTATCAAAAGAATCAGAAGAAAGCTTTTTGGAAGAAGATCAATAGAGTATCATGAAGAGGGGTTTTATGATCCGAAGGTACTATCCTTTGATTCTATGTATTTAAGAGGCGGATTTCAAAGTGAGAAATATTTTAAGGATATTGAACAGGAAGTGCGTGACACATACAAGTTTTCGGCACTGGAAACCATGCACCTGCCGGAGAATCTTTATGAGGTGACAAAGGAGTGCCTTGACAAAATAGAAAGAACAATGTCGGTAAGCCTTCATATGCGCCGCAGTGATTCAAGACCTGATGAGGAGTTATATGAGGGAATTTGTACGGAGCAGTATTATGAAGGCGCTGTGCGTTACATTCAGGAAAGATATCCGGATGCTGTTTTTTATATATTCAGTAATGAACCAAAGTGGGTAAAAGGCTGGGTGGATCATCTGATTGGAAGCCTTGTAAAAGAAGATATGAAGGCGGAAGAAATTGAAAAACTGAACAAAAAGTTTGTCATGGTAGAGGCTAATACGGAGTATACCGGTTATCTGGATATGCAGCTTGTGACCAGATGCAAGCATAATATTATTTCAAACTCCAGCTTTAGTTGGTGGGGTGCATGGCTAAATGACAATCCTGATAAAATAGTGATAGCACCGGATAAATGGAAAAATGATGTGGAAAGCGATGACATCTACACAAAAGGGATGGTTCTTATCAACGCGAAGGGAAGAGTAAAACGTACCGTAAAATAAGTAGCTTAATAAATGCAGAAACAGGCATGAAAGCGGAGAAGTGAAAATGGTAATCATCAGAATGACGGGCGGTCTGGGAAATCAGATGTTCCAGTACGCATTGTATTTAAAATTAAAATTCATGGGAAAAGAAGTAAAGTTTGATGATTTTACGGAATATGAATTGCCGGGGGCAAGACCGATACAGTTGTGGGTATTCGGCATTGATTACCCGAAAGCATCCCAATATGAACTTGATAAAATGACCGATGGTTTTTTATGGTTTGCACACAGAATCAGACGGAAAATTTTTGGCAGGAAGTCACTTGAATATCATGAGAAAGACTGTAATTTTGATGAGAAGGTCTTGCAAAAAGATCCGGCCTATCTTACCGGTTATTTCCAGAGTGAAAAATATTTTGCAGATATCAGGGAACAGGTCGGGGAAGCCTTTTCCTTCAGCCCTGTCATATATGAGCGATTGGATCAGGCATCATTAAGTATGATGAAGGATTATCGGGAACAAATTGAAAAGACGCTTTCCGTAAGCTTACACATCAGACGTGGTGATTATCTTGAAAATAGGAAGGTGTACGGAGATATCTGTACGCCGGAATATTATGACAGTGCAATCGAAATGATGAAAGAACAATTTATAACGCCTGTTTTTTATGTGTTCAGCAACGATGAGGAATGGGTCGTAGAGTGGTGTAAGGAGCAGGAAGATAAGTATCACAGCTGCTTTGTGCCTGTAATTGGGTTCCCGGAAGAAAAGGGATATCTTGCTATGAGCTTGATGAGCTTGTGTAAACATCATATTGTTGCAAACTCCAGCTTCAGCTGGTGGGGCGCATGGCTGAATAAAAACCCTGACAAAATAGTGGCGGCACCGGCAAAATGGTTTAATAATCAGGATTGTTATGATATTTATACAAAGGAAATGATTAAAATTTCTCCGAGAGGTATGATGGTAAAAGATGGCACAGAATGAAAAGTTGATTTCGGTAATTGTAACAGCATACAATATTGAAAAGTATCTTGCCAGGTGCCTGGACAGTCTGCTTTTGCAGACCTATCAGAATCTGGAGATTATATTGGTGGATGACGGTTCTACCGACCAAACGGCAGAAATTTGTGATGAATATGCCGGGAAAAGTGATAAAATTCAGGTGCTACATAAAGAAAACGGTGGTCCTTCCGCTGCGAGAAATGCAGGAATTGCAATTGCTCGCGGAGAATTTATAGGATATGTGGACGGGGACGATTTTGTTGAACCGCGGATGTATGAAGATATGTTGCATGCATGTGTAAGCACAGGGGCACAAATTGCCATATGTGCTTACAGAGAAGTGGGTCAAAACCGTGAGGAAGCTGTACCTACCGGAAATGTGATAGAACTAAGCAGGGAAGAAGCACTGGAGTGGTATATCAGTGGGCATGAACAATACCACATATATCATTCTGTGTGGAGCAAGCTCTTTGACAGGGAAATCATTCGTGAGATTGCATTTTCGGAGGGCAGGAAATCGGAAGATATTATGTATACGACATGGGCACTTGTAAAAGCCTCTAAATGTGTTTTCCTTGATACTTTTTATTACAATTATATGACTGACAGGGAAAACAGTATTATGAACAGTAAACTGGCAGAACGGCGCTTTCGAGATGAAATTCCTTTTTGGAAGGAACAGGCTGATTACCTGAAGGGTGTGGGAATGCAGGAATTGAGTGAAAAATCAGCTTATCAATTCTATCGAAAGATGCTGTTTTATTACGTGGATTTTAGGGAACGAAAGATGAAACAGCCGGCAAAAGAGTTGGCAGGACTTTTAAAAGGTGAAAAACAAAATATTATTGAAATTTACCGGAAGACGTTTGTGGCAATGGGCGATAAGGTGCGTATGAAAGTATTTCTGTTAAGCCCCGGTATGTATTATTATATTGTAAAGTGGTATGAAAAAATCATCATACCACTGAGACAATAATGGTATGTTACTCATAAATACTGTCGTAATCGTAGTTTGAGTAAAATTCTCTTTCCCGTGCCAGCTTTTCCCTATAATTTTCTTTAGTAACAAGACCTGTTCCTTCAGACATCCATTGCAGGATGCGGGAATTGATTTCCGCATTGTAATGTCCGTCATCACAATAATAGTCGGGATTGCAAACCACATCATATTGGTCAAAAAAGTTGTAAAGCTTTACATTCGGGCAGGCAAGCAATAACTCCGTGGCAACTTCCTCCGCACTTGTCTGTCGCATAATGGTTCCCTTGATGTGTAAAGCGTCCCAATAGCAGATGCTGTAAGGCGGGTAAAAAATATAAAAGGTGGTATCGGGGGATTGCCTGATTATGCGTATGATATTTTCATTCATTGTTGTTTCTGTTATTTTACGTTCTTCATCGCCGAAGCCTGTGGGAACATCTGTATTTACATTCTCTCTGTCATAGGACCACAAAATAGCGGAAAGTCCAGTTTCTTTTTCCCAGGAAGAATACTCGTCCATAGTAGTACTTGGTTCACCCGTTAAAGTCATGACAATGTTGGGAAGTACACTGTGGTATAAAATGGATTTGTTATACAAATACGGAGCATCATTCAGGGGATTATTGTCATATAAATAAGTGGGGTATTCTTCGTATTGGGTCCAGTCGTGTTCACGCAGAAGTCCGTTATAATCAAGTGCCCATATGACGGTCTTTAAATTATCGTTTCTTTGAAGTGCATTTTCCAGATTTTCACTCAGTTCTTTATAACCGGCACCGGAAAAGGTTTCCTTAACGGCATTGGTGCCGAAAAGTGCATCCATTTCACTTGTTTTGAAATTCTGTGCCATGGAGGTTCCCGTAATGATGGCATCAAAATCAAAATGGCGGGAAATGCCGTCATTCGTATATCGTTCTTCATAAAGGCGATAGGACAGAAATGAAAGCGGCTTGTGGTAATGGAAATAGGGATCCACCACAATTACAACAAGGGCAAGCAAAAATAAAGATACTGTCAATGTTATGATGCATTTACAGAACCATTTTTTTGCCGTCTGTTCTTTCATTTTTCGGACACCACCTTTCGTTTAAAAATTAAAGTATAAAAATTCACTGATTTCCGCAAGAGACACAATGCTCCACAGCATAAGTATCACAACCGTGATAAATTTCCGGTTGGTAAGCTTTAAGACAGTTGTCTTTTCCTGTGTATTTCTCATGATAACACATGCAATAAAAGAACAAACCACAAATAGGGAAGGGAACAGGAAAGGGCGGGAATCAATTAATTCGCCAAATCCTATTCTGTATAAAAGCTTCATTTCAATTAAATCATGGAATTTATCGGCAATGGGTTGATAAATAGGACCAAAGCCACCGTTTAGCAATTGATTCCAAAGCAAACCGGCGTCTGAAACGGACTCTGCCCTAAAAAGACTCCAAGCCAGCGTTACAAAAATGAAAGTACAAAAGATGCCTATGACCTTCGGAATTTTGAATCTTTTCGGGAAAGCAGCTTTAAAAAGTCTTTCCAAAACCATCGAGATACCGTGAAGTGCACCCCACAGAATAAATGTCCAGTTTGCACCATGCCAAAGCCCGCTGATGAGGAAAACAATAAGGACATTCCGGCAGGTTTTTAAAAGCCCTGCCCTGCTTCCGCCAAGGGGAATATAAACGTAGTGTGTAAAAAATCTGGTTAAAGTCATGTGCCATCTGTCCCAGAATTCTGAAACGGAAGCGGCCTTGTAAGGTGAACTGAAATTCTGCGGAAGCTCAATATTCATCATGTATCCCATACCATATGCCATGTCACAATAACCGCTGAAATCAAAGTAAATCTGCAAAGAATAGCAAAGCATGACAAGAATGGTACTGGGAGTGTTAAGCTCCGCGATATTGCCATAGCCCACCGTTACGATTTTTGAAAAAGTATCCGCAAGCAGGACTTTTTTTGCAAGCCCCAAAGAAAAGGCATAAAGCCCCTTGCTCATATTATCGAAATTAAGCTGCTTTTTTGATTCATCACGGAACTGGGGAATCAGTTCACTGTGATAAACAATGGGACCGGCAACGAGCTGCGGGAAATAGGATACATAAGCCGCATACTCTAAAAAACTGTATTGTTCGCAATCTTCTTTATAGGCATCAATGACATAAGACAACTGCTGGAAAGTGTAAAAACTGATGCCGAGCGGCAATGCCAGCCTAAGGAGTGGCAGCTTTGTTTTAAGGGCGAAGTTGATGTTTTCAATAAAAAAGTCATAATATTTGAAATAAAATAGAATTCCGATATTGAGAAAAAGACCGGCACACAAAAAGATGCGGCGCATTTTGAGGTTCTCGAAATGCGTCATAACGCTTACAATGCCGTAATTTATAAGAATGCTGATAATAAGTATCAGCAGGTAATTAATATTATTGTATCCGTAAAACCACAGGGACATTCCCACAAGAAAACCGAGTGCGGCTTTGTATTTGCGGGCATAATTCAGTCCATAATATCCGATTAAGGTCAGTGGAAAAAACAGAAAAATAAATATATAGGAATTAAATAACATGCATATTTCCTTTCCGGATGGTGGAACTGTTTTTGAAAACCAATGATATTATAAGACGGGAGAGAGTATTTATCAACAAATTTTAAAAATTTGCCTATAAATAGAAGATATGATATAATTCTTATAATTATGTTCAGACCAAATAAAGGAAAGCGTGGAAATAAAGAAACATATGGAAAAAATAAATTTATTCGGAAAAATCAGTTACATTTTTGATAGAAAACAAAAAATCCAACTGGTAATTTTGGGCATCATGATTTTTGTGGGCGGCGTACTGGAAACACTGGGCGTCAGTGCCATGATTCCTGTGGTAACGGCACTTCTTACACCGGAGGAATTACAAAGATATATTGAGGAATATGCGTTCCTTCAAAAGACGTGTGATTTCTTCGGAATAAAAAATGTGAGTGATATCATCATGGCACTTCTCATCGGACTTATGTTCATCTACGTCATAAAAAATGGATACATTTTGTTTTTGACTTACAAGCAGAATGCATTTATTACCCGGAACAGAAACAGAATGATTAGTCGTGTGATGGCGGAATTTTTGAACAGACCTTATGAAAAATATCTGGGTGCCGATATTCCTACGGTCTTTCGTATTACAGACAGCGATATCCCTCAGACCTTTTCCCTGATTCTGGCGATGCTTCAGCTGGCATCGGAAGTGGTGGTAACCATTTTGATTTTTGCGGTGCTGTTGTTCCAGAATATTAAGATGACTCTGTTTATTTTGGTGGTGTTTGCTGCACTTACGTTATTGATTCTCAAAGTGTTTAAACCAAGGCTTAACAAAATCGGTGCCAAGAACCAGAGCATCCAGTCAAGAATTGCCAAGTGGCGTATTCAGGCAACTTACGGTCTTAAGGACGTCAAGGTGTTAAACAGAGAGGAATTTTTTGTCAGAAATTATTATGAAACAGGAAAAGTGGGTGCGGATGTAGCCAGAAATTACGCTGTTCTGAATAATATGCCCAGACTCCTGATTGAAACGGTGTTTATTGTCAGTGTGTTATCTTATAT
Source organism: uncultured Lachnospiraceae bacterium (assembly GCA_964458255.1). Lineage (GTDB taxonomy): Bacteria > Bacillota > Clostridia > Lachnospirales > Lachnospiraceae > Suilimivivens. Next base: position 59,693 of record CAYWHY010000001.1, read on the forward strand.
AGCGTTTTACATCAGCGGCGGCGGTAATGCGGCAACCATGCTTACCACGCTTACCACCTTTGGACTGGCAGCAATCCGTGTACTTCCCAGTGTGAACCGTATCAATACTTACATTACGGAAATTGCCTACACACAGCCCAGTCTTGATTTTGTGTATGAGAACCTGCAGGAAGGCATGAAAACGGATGCCATGCTGGCAGAACGGAAAGCAAATTCACAGGTGGAGAAGTTGAAATTAGAGGATAAGATAGAGCTGAATCATATCAGCTTCCATTATCCCGATTCCGACAAAAATATCTTTACGGATGCCCACATGATTGTGCCGAAAGGAAAATCGGTAGGTATTATCGGAGCTTCCGGTGCCGGAAAATCTACAATTGTGGACGTGCTTTTGGGACTTTTGCATGCCCAGGAGGGTGAGATTACCTGTGACGGTATTGATATTTTTAAGAACTACGAATCATGGCTTGCACAGATCGGATATATTCCCCAGTCCATTTATCTGGTGGATGAATCTATTCGCGATAATATTGCATTCGGTATTGATAAAGATAAAATCGATGATGAAAGAATCTGGAAAGTGCTGGAAGAAGCACAGCTTAAGGAATTTGTGGAAGAGCTTCCCGACGGGCTTGATACCACAATCGGAGACAGAGGTGTGCGTCTTTCCGGCGGACAGCGACAGCGTATCGGTATTGCAAGAGCACTTTACAATGATCCCGAGATTCTGGTGTTTGACGAAGCAACGTCGGCTCTTGACAATGACACGGAAAAAGCGGTTATGGAGGCAATCAACAGCTTTCACGGTAAAAAGACAATGGTTATCATTGCACACCGCTTAAATACCATTGCCAAGTGCGATATGGTTTATAAGGTAGAAAATACAAAGCTTTTGGAAACCACTTTGTAAGCAATAAGGAAAAGGATTGAATTTATGATAGGAACAGAGTTTCTCAAAGGGCAGGGACTGGGAAACCAGTTATTCTGCTATGTGACGGCAAGAGCAATTGCAGAGGAAAACGGCTATGAGTTCGGAACAGCCGGACAGGAAATTTTTGCAGTAAATATGCACAGTGACCGAGGCATGTATTTCATGGACGTGGACCTTGGACATATGATTACGCAGGAAGAAAAAAAGAATTTCAAGGTATACAATGATGATGATACCCGTTTGTTTATAGGTAATTCCAAACATGATATGACTCACGGCTGCTATGTCAGCGGTGCCGACGAGGGGATTCATCATGTGCAGGACAATACCCTGATTTACGGCAATATGCAGGATGAGTCTTATTTCATCAAATACATTGACAAGGTGAAGGAATGGCTTCATGTAAAGCCGGAGTATGATTCCTATGAATACAGCAGGGAAAACCTGTGTATCATCAATATGCGTGGCGGAGAATACACCGGAAGTCCGGAGCTTTTTATTGACAGGAAGTACTGGATTCACGGCATGAAGGAAATGAAAAAAATCCGTCCGGATATGGAATTTATGATTATTACGGATGACGTGGAGGCGGCAGGCAAGATGCTTCCCGGTATCGAAGCACATCACTTTGATATCGGCAAGGATTATGTGACGCTCAAAAATGCACATTATTTGCTTTTGTCAAACTCGTCTTTTGCATGCCTTCCGGCACATACAAGTGAAAAGCTTAAGTTTGCCATAGCACCGAAATACTGGGCAAGACATAATGTATCCGACGGCTATTGGGCATCGGAACAGAATATTTACAGTCTGTTCCACTATATGGACAGAAAGGGAAAGCTGTTTACCGCTGAGGAGTGCCGTAAGGAACTTGAACAGTACAAGAAAACCTCAAGAAAATATGTAAAGAGAAACATTCGTCCCGGTAAAGTGGAAAATGCGCTTCAAATAGTCAGAAGCAAGTGTGTGTACGGCTGGTTTTACCTTAAGAAAATTCAGCGTGCGGTTATCCGAAGACTCAAAAAGCAGTAAAGGCGGAGCAAGCCATGAGTTGTAATACAGAGCAAAAATTAAAATTACCGAATGTGACGCTGGCAGCCATGACCAGTGTCAAAATATACGAGACAATTAAGGCATTGGAATACAGTATGCAGGGAATTGAATTTGGGGAAGTGGTGCTCATTACTCACAGAAAGCCATTTTCACTTCCTGCCGGAATTACTTATAAGCATACCTCAAAGCTTACCGATATCGATTGCTTTAATTATAAAATGGTATATGAACTGGGAGATTACATTGACACTGATTATGTTCTTTTGGTACATTACGACGGTTTTGTGATTCATCCCGAAAAATGGCGTGATGACTTTTTGGACTATGATTATGTGGGTTCGCCATGGCCTATACCGAAGCCGGGAACGCAGCATTGCTATCATGATATTTACGGTAATCTTTGCCGTGTGGGCAACAGTGTATCGCTTCGAAGCAAGAGACTTTTGGAATTCCCGAGAGAGGCAAATCTAAAATGGGAAAGGGACGAAGACGGTTTTTATAATGAGGATATTTTTATCTGCTGTATGAACAAGCATAAGCTGGAAGAAGCAGGTATGAAGATTGCACCCGTAGAGGTTGCAAAATATTTCGGGCATGAACATCTTGTACCGGAGACGGAGGATGTGGATGAACCGTTTTTATTCCACAAGTGGTGGGGCAAAAATGAAAATTATCCCAAATTTGAAAATCCATGGACGAGAAGATGGCTGAAATTTAAAAAGACTGTAAGACCGCTGCTCTTTTGGAGGAAACAGACAGATGGTATATGATTGTATTCCGTTTTTTAATGAAATAGATATATTGAAATTAAGACTCCATATTTTGAATCCGATTGTGGATAAATTTATCATTGAAGAAGCAACTGTTACTTTTTCGGGGGAGCCGAAGGAACTTTGCTTTGAAAAAAATAAAGAACTGTTTAAAGAGTTCCTTCCCAAAATCGAGTACATTGTGGTGGACAATTCACCCGTAAATACCACGACACATTTAAGAGACAAGTTCCAGAAAAATGCACTTGAAAAAGGGCTTAAGGATGCTACGGACGAGGATGTCATTATTTTAAGTGATGTGGATGAAATACCTAATCCTAAGGTTCTTAAAGAGATTATTGCTGAGTTTGACAAAGATAAAATTTACCATTTGGCACAGAGAATGTTTTACTGCTTCCTTAACATGGAAGAGATGTCGGGCAATCTTTTATCCATTACGGGCGAATTCCCCGGTGTGGAGCGGAAAATGTGGCTCGGAACCAAAGTATTCAGTAAAAAGAGTATTCCGTTAAACGGCATTATAGAGCTTAGAGAGGCCCCCGTAACTTCGCCCGATGCGGTGAGGGTTGCCGACGGAGGCTGGCATTTCGGCTATATGGGCAACTCCGGTGAAAAGGATGTGGCAAAGCGCATCGGAACAAAGGTGGTTGCGGCTGCCCATCAGGAATATAATGATGATGTGCTTTTGGCAGAGGCGGCGGACAGACTGCTCCTTGGACAGGACATGTTCGGTAGAGATGCACACTTTGAACGGGTGGAAGTAGATGAGAGCTATCCTGAATATTTGCTTACACACAGAGCGGAGTATGAATATTTGATTATGCCTCCTGTCAGCAAAGGCAAAGTGGCATGGATTAAGGCGACTATGAAGAGCAAGCGGTTTGCAAGAAGGGTTATTCGAAAGCTGAAACGGATTTTTTGCAAATACGGAAAAGTAATATGAATTGAAATGACAGAAGTTCTGCCGTTGGAGGTAGGAGATGAATCAAAAAAATAAAATCATAGAGGTTTACGGCCTCTGGTTTGCGGATTTGGTGTCTATCGGAGTTTCCTTTATCCTTGCGACTTACATCCGCTTCGGGAATTTTAGAGATATGGGCGATAAGGAGATACACTTTCAGGTGTGTCTTGTTTTCCTGTTGTTTTGTACCATTTATTCCTTTTTTGTGGATTGGAACAGAAATTTTTTGAGAAGAAGTGCATGGAAGGAAATCTATGCACTTCTACAATATAATGTTTTGATGATTTTGATTACCCAGACGATTATGTATTTCCTGAAATGGGCAGATGTCTTTTCAAGATGGGTTATGATTTATTTTGCAATTATCAACATGGTGCTTTCTTTTGTTTTTCACACGATGATAAAGAAGACGATGAAATTGCACTATCGTTCTGATTTGTCGAAGATTAAGGTTCTGGTAATTACACAGAAGAATATGGAGAAAGATGTAAAGGAAAAGCTTTCGCAAAATTTAGATATCAATTATGAAATTGTACAGACGGTATTAACAGAAGAACTTCCCGAAGATTTTCTTGAAAAAGTGACCTTTATGGCACTTGACGAAGTGTTTATTTATGCACCGGACTTATCACAAAAGATGGCACAGAAGATGATTAGCAGCTTTGATGAAATGGGGGTAGACTGTCATTACTGTGTGGAACTTCCGGGCAGTTATTCGGACAGAAGTGAAATAGGCAGTTTCGGTAATTTCTCCGTGATTACTTATACAAGATTCCAAAGCAGTTATAAGAGACTCTTGGTAAAGAGAATCATGGATATTGCAGGCGGTTTGGTGGGAATGATGATTACGCTTGTATTCTACCCTTTTGTGGCTTTTGCCATTAAGATGGATTCGCCGGGACCGGTTCTTTTTTCACAGGTGCGCATCGGACGTAACGGCAGACGATTTAAGATATACAAATTCCGTTCTATGTATATGGATGCGGAGGAGCGAAAGAAAGAGCTGGAAAAACAAAATGAAATGCAGGGGCTTATGTTCAAGATGGAAAATGACCCCCGCATTACCAAGGTGGGTAGATTTATCAGAAAGACAAGCATTGATGAATTGCCCCAGTTTTATAACGTGCTTAAAGGTGATATGAGTCTGGTGGGAACCAGACCGCCCACGGCAGATGAATTTGAGAAATATAATCAATACTACCGCAGAAGAATCAGTATGACGCCCGGACTTACCGGTATGTGGCAGGTCAGCGGACGAAGCGAAATCGAGAACTTTGATGATGTGGTTAAGTACGACCTTGCATATATTGATAACTGGTCACTGACACTTGATGTTAAGATATTACTGCGTACCGTGTGGGTGGTTTTTGCAGGAAGGGGTTCAAAATGAGAGTATTAATGCTTGGCCCTGCAAGAAGTGTTCACGGCGGCATTTCCGGTGTGGTGAACAACTACTACGATGCCGGACTGGATAAAAAAATTGAACTTACTTATATCGGAACCATGGAAGAAGGAAGCAGGCTTCGAAAACTTTTGAAAGCGGCCACTGCACTTATACAGTTTGTCTGTAGGCTTCCCGGATGTGAAATTGTGCATGTCAACGTGGCTTCCGATGCAAGCTATATCCGCAAGTCCTTTTTTATAAGGTTTGCCAAAGCATTTCATAAAAAAATAGTGATTCACCAGCACGGCGGTAATTTTGAAGATTTTTATTATCGTCAGCTAAACGATAAAGGTCGGGAAAAAGTCAGAAAAGTGCTTTCCATGGGAGATGCCTTTCTGGTGCTTGCACCTGCATGGAAGGAATTCTTCGGTAAGCTGATAGGGGAAGAAAAGATTACTGTTTTTCCCGATTGCATTCAGATTCCGGCTTCCTATGAAAAACAATACGGACAGCAAAAAATCCTGTTTTTGGGAAGAATCTGTAAAGCAAAGGGTATATGTGAGCTTTTTAAGGCTATGGAAGAGCTTCATCCGAAATATCCAAATGCCAGGCTTTATTTGGGCGGCATATGGGAAGAGGAAGAATTAAAAGAGATTGCCGAAAACCATAAGGATTATGTGACACATCTTGGCTGGATATCCGGCGAGGATAAGAAAAAGTATTTACGGGAATGCGATATTTTTGTACTGCCCTCTTATTTTGAAGGACAGTCGGTGGCAATTTTAGAGGCTATGGCAAATTACTGTGGTATTGTTGCATCAAAAACGGGCGGCATTCCGCAAATGATTATAGACGGTGAAACCGGTATTTTTGCAGAACCTAAGGATGTAGCAACGTTGCGGGACGGACTTTTGAAGGTTTTGTCTGATGCTAAGCTGTGTGAAGAGTTGGGAAAGGAAGCACGCAGAAAAGTAGAACGGGAATTTTCCTTAGAACAGAACATGGAGCAGCTTCTTTTGATTTATGAGCAGATTATGCAGAATGAAAAAGGATGATTACCACAATGGAAAATTATAAAATCAGTGTTATTGTGCCTGTTTATAATGTGGAAAACTATATAAAGAAATGTGTGGATTCTCTGATAAACCAGACCTACCGCAACATAGAAATTGTGTTGGTGGATGACGGCTCTCAGGACAGGAGCGGCAAGATTTGTGATGAGCTTTCCCTGCAGGATGAAAGAATTAAGGTGGTACACAAGGAAAACGGCGGACTGATTTCTGCATGGAAACGGGGAGTTTCGGAAAGTGGCGGGGAATATTTAAATTTTTTGGACAGCGATGACTGGGTAGACCTTAACATGTTTGAGGAAATGGCAGTGCATCTTACCGGTGATGAGAGGGAAATTATCGTCAGTGACTATATCATTGAAAGAGATAACGGCAGCAGTCAGTATGTTTACCAGCAGTTAACGCCGGGAATCTATGACAGAGCAGCTATTGAAAAGGATGTAATTCCTTATCTTTTAGGACGGGAAAGCAGGTACATTACCATTTCCAGATGTATGAAGCTGATAGCAAGGCGGTTGATAGAAGAAAACGGCAAATACAGTGATCCGCGTGTGGTGGTCGGAGAAGATACCACTGTAATGCTGCCCTCCCTGATTGACTGTAACAGGCTGGTGGTTATGGACCATAAGGCGTATTACCACTATCTTTATGTACAGGAGTCCATGGTGCATAAATATAACAAAGGATTACTTGAAAATATCAGGCTGCTGAAACAAACCACGGAGCAGATTTTAAGAGATAAGTTTGGCACTGAAATACTTTCCATGCAGCTTAGGCAGCTTGATAAGGAGTATGTTTTCTGGCTGATGCTGGTACTCAAAAACGAGGCGAGAGGTAACCCTGAGGGGTATCGTGAAAATATAGTAAAGCTTTGTAAATCAGAGGAAGTGCGGACACTTTTAAAAACGACACCGGTAACGGTAGAGCAGACAGCAAATAAGCTTTTGTACTTTGTAATGAAAAGACCAAACATTCTGACAGTTACCCTGCTTCGGATGGCAATGCTTTGGTATTACAGAAAATAACATGGGAGAATATATGCAACCCTTAATCAGCGTGATCGTTCCGGTTTATAACGGACAGGACTATTTGGAAAAGTGCATAGAGAGTATCGAAAACCAGACCTATGAAAATCTGGAGGTCATCATTATCAATGACGGTTCTACGGATGCCACCGGTCAGGTTTGTGTAGGTCTTAAGGAGAAATATGACAATATCCATGTGATTACCATGGAAGATGAAGGCGTTTCTGCGGCCAGAAATGCCGGGCTTGATGCAGCAGGCGGAGCTTTTGTTACCTTTGTGGATGCGGATGACAGACTTAGGGCAAAGACGCTTGAGGTTTTGTATCAGGGCATTTTAGATACAGGAAGCGATATCTGTGGTTGCCGTTTCCTGACGTGGAAAACAGAAGATGAATGGGGTAAGTTGCAGCAGAACCGTTATCGCATTGAAAAGGCGATAACCTATCATCCCGAGGCGTATCTGGAGAAACAGATTTTAAGCGGGAACAGCCGTTGCTGGAGTAAACTTTACCGAAGGGCGGCTATCGGGAAACTGAGATTTACGAGAGGTCTTACCATAGGGGAGGACATGTTGTTTTTGGTAGAGCTTCTTCCCTATGTGAGGAGTATTTCCGAACTATCCTATCCCGGATACGGCTACTATCAGAATCCGCAGGGTGCCATGAACAGAGCATTTTCACCAAGATATATGGACCAGATTACCTGCTGGGAAACGGCAAGAAGCAAAATGCCTGACAAGCCTCATATACAGAGCAGAGTTACTACGATTATAATTGTGGCAATCCTCTTAACGGTAGGCAAGCTTGCCTCATCAAGTGGAAAAGAACGCAGAAAATACAGAAAGTATGTGGATATCTGCCACCAAAAACTAAAGGAAGAGTTAAAAGTGGAGGGAGCCTATGAAGGTCTTTCCAAGGGATATCAGATCAAAACGAAAATGTTTAAGACCTTTCCGTCTTTGTACCTTGGACTGTATCATTTCAGAAAGTATAAAAAGTAACAGACAGGAGTTTTTATGAACGAAAACAGACTGATTATGTATATGCATGCAGGCAGTGCCAATCATGGCTGTGAAGCCATTGTAAACAGCCTGTGCCATATGATAAAAGAAAAAGCGGTACTCGTAAGCTACTTCGGAAGCGAGGATGAGAAATATTCCTTAAAGGATTTATGCCGGATAGTCAGTGAACGCAGATTTGAAGACCATCGGATGATGCATGTGCTTTACTATATTTACCGTAAGCTGACAAAGGATGAGACAAGCTTTATCAGATACCGCTATCAGGACATTTTTAAAGGGAAGATGGCACCCCTTGCCATTTCTATCGGTGGGGATAATTACTGCTATGATACCATGCTTCATGACCTTTGGCTTGCCAACAAGGCATTTGCAGAAAAGGGCGTAAAGACGATGCTTCTTGGCTGCTCCATAGAGCCGGAGCTTCTAAAAAGAGAAGAGCTTGTAAAGGATTTGATGAAATATCACACCATTATTGCAAGGGAGAGTATTACCTTTGAAGCACTGCAGCAGATGGTTGCCGGGGCAGCGGCAAAGGAGCAGGCAAAGATGGAACAGCAGGGGCAGGCAACCCGGAATGTTCCGAACATTTTGTGCTATCCGGACCCGGCATTTACGCTTGGAAAAAAAGAACTCCCCCTTCCGGAAAACTTTGCGGAAGGAAACACCGTGGGTATCAATATCAGTCCCATGATTCAGGACAACGAAAGAAAAGCGGGAATTACCATGGAGAATTACCGCGGACTCATCCAATATATCATTGAAAATACGGATATGCAGATTGCACTGATGCCTCATGTGGTGCGGACGCAGAATGATGACAGAAAACCGATTCATCAGTTATATGAAGAATTTAAGGATACAGGCAGAGTTATCGAAATACCTGATGGAAGCTGTGAGGAGCTAAAGGGCTATATCAGCAGATGCCGTTTCTTTGTGGGAGCAAGGACTCACGCCACTATTGCGGCTTATTCCGCCTGTGTACCGACGCTGGTGGTAGGCTACTCTGTAAAGGCAAGAGGCATTGCCAGGGATTTATTCGGAACAGAAGAAAACTATGTGCTTCCCGTTCAGAGCCTTTCTAAGGAAGAGGATTTAAAGAAGGCCTTTGAATGGCTTACAGAGCACGAAGCAGAGATAAAAGAAAGGTTAGAACAGATCATGCCGGAGTATAAAGAACAGGCATTACAGACAGGGAAAGAAGTAGACAGATTATGGGAAGAGTGCAGTCAGCGGTAAGGAATATTGCCTTTGGCCAGATGGGAAACTTAATAACCCAGCTTTTGGGCTTTGTACTGCGTACTGTATTTATCAGTCATTTGGGAGATACCCTAAATGGTGTCAACGATCTTTATACAGGGATACTTTCCGTGCTCTCCATGGCGGAGTTGGGAGTCGGGACAGCGTTGAATTACAGCCTGTATAAGCCGGTGGCGGAAAAGGACTATGAAAAGATTAAATCCTATATGCAGCTTTACAAAAAAGCATATCGGGTAATCGGGCTGGTCATTGCAGTAATTGGTCTTGCCATTTCGCCATTTTTGCCTTATCTGGTAAAACAGCCGGAAGGAGTAGGTTTAAAAGACCTTACCCTATACTATTTTATTTTTCTGTTTAACACGGTAAGCAGCTATTTTGTGGCATACAAATACAGCCTGGTCAATGCCGAGCAGAAAAATTATATTCAGACAAATATCATTACGGTAACAAAAATGATTACCGTAAGTTTGCAGATAGTGGTGATACTTACCACAGGAAGCTTCTATGCCTATCTGCTTACGGCAGCCGCCATAGAGCTTTTGCAGAAGATTTTTGTCAGCACTTATTTGAACAAACGCTATCCTTATCTTAAAGAATCCGATGTTAAGCCGCTTACAAAGGAAGAAACGGGAGAAATTGTAAACAAGACAAAAGCGCTCGTTTTTCACAAGGTGGGGGACGTGGCACGTCTTCAGACAGACAGTATGATTATTTCAGCATTTATCAACGTTACGCTGGTCGGCTTTGTGGGAAACTATAATATGGTCCTTAACTCTGCGGCAAACGTGGTAAACATCATTTTTAATTCGGTGCTTTCAAGCTTCGGAAATCTGATTGCCACGGAATCTAAAGAAAAGCAGTACCGGATGTTTAAGGTATACCGTTTTGCAGCCTGTTGGATTTACGGATTTTCCGCGGTTGGCTTTGCCCTGCTTTTAACCCCCTTTGTATGGCTCTGGCAGGGAGAAGAAAAGACGCTTGCCTTTGGAGTAGTTGGCGCCGTCCTTCTGGACTATTATTTTAAAGGGGACAGAATCGTACTTTCCAATTTCAAAACGGCAGCAGGCGTGTTTGAACAGGATAAATATTTAGCCCTGATACAGGGTGTGGTTAACCTCGTTATTTCCATTGTGCTGGTACAGGAAATCGGACTTCTTGGCGTTTATATCGGCACGATTATTTCGGGACTGATTGCCAATATAACGAAACCCGTCATTATATACAGGGTCATATTGCAAAAACCGGTAAAAGGTTATTTCTTTGATTCAATCAGATATCTGGCAGTGCTTTTGGTGCTGTTTGGTATCCTTTCGGGAGTTAAGCAGTTTGTAATGCAGGAAATCACGATAGGCTCCTTTGTGATTATGTTTGTAATTACTTCTGCTGTGTTTAATTTGGTTTTCCTTCTTTTGTTCGGCAGAACGGAGGAGTTTGGATATTTGTGGGGAATTGTAAAAGGGAAGATAAAAAGAAGATAAAAAGAAGATAGGAATAGCATCATAAATGAAGCTAAGTAAGAAGGAGGGAGTTAAGCATGCTTGAAATGGTTAAAGAAGCTGAATATGAGCTTTTGAAATATCCTGAAAGAGGCATGGGATATCATCTGAAACGTGTTTTGCAGATACTTGCCGGAAAAAAAGCAGAGCCGCTTGATAAAATCAACTGGCCGAACGGTCTTCTTGCGAAGAGCCTTGCGGATTATTATATGGGACATAAGAACTCTGAGGAAGCAAGAGTGATTTTGGATGTTTTGAAAAAGTACTATGACAGATGGATTCGCAGCAATCACAAAATGTATTATTTAGATGATGCCTTCAGCGGTATGGCACTTATTGATCTGCATCAGATTACGGGAGAAGAAAAATACAAAAAAGCGGCAGATGCCATGGTAAAGTATCTGCTTCATCATGAGACGGACGAAGCAGGTAGCCTTCCGTACAGACCTAAACAGGGAAATAATTACATATTTGCAGACGGCATTGGTTTAATTTGCCCCTTCCTTTGCAAATATGGTCACACATATGGTAATAGAAATACCATTAATCTGGCAGTGACGCAAATCCAAAACTTTATTGATTTTGGTATGGATGAAAAAACAGGACTTCCTTACCATGGTTATCATTATGAAAGTGGTGTGAAATATGGTATTATCGGATGGGGAAGGGCAGTCGGATGGCTTATGATTGGTATGGCAGAGTGTCTTGCTTATATTGAGCCTGCCTGCCCCGGCTATGAACCCATTAAACAGGCCTACAGACGTATGGTGGATAAAGTGGAGGCTTATCAGCTGGAAGGTGGTCTTTACAGCTGGCAGCTTGGTGCTAAGGATGGCCCTGTAGATACCTCGGCAACAGCCATGATTTTATATGCGATTGCAAGATCCTTAGATACAAAGGTGCTTATCGGAATTCATAAATCGCGAATGGTAAGAGGGCGTGAAGCTTTGTGGAATTCGGTTAAAGACGGAAAGATTTACGGTTGTCTTGCAGAATGTCAGGGCTTTTGTATGTATCCTCAGGTTTATGGGGCTTATCCGTGGTCGTTAGGACCGGCATTGTCGTTGTTTACAATTACTTCTGAAGGAGAGAAAAGGTGAAATTTGATATGATATTAAAGAAGATAACATATAGAAAAATAGCAGTTATTTTGTTGGTTTTGTTTATTGTTATGTTGTTGCCGATTTGTTATTGCTCGTTTTTTGATTATGCAAATGGAGATGACTTGTGGGAAGGTGCAGTTGCCTATAGAGTATTGGCAAACGGTGGAACATTGAAAGAATTTTTTACAGCAATATTTGAATGGGCAAAAGTGGATTATTTGGGGTGGGAAGGTAATTGGTCTTCTATTATTTTATGGTGTATCCCGCCCAATATCTGGGGGGAAAAGGTTTATTGCATCACGCCGTGGATTGCCTTGCTTCATTTATGCGGTGGCACAATGTGTTTTTTATTTTATTATCTAAAAAAATATCTGAATGGTGAATTTGTTTATCGGGCAATAGTTTCGCTTTTGGCGTGTTTCTTTATTATACAGTATATGCCGAGCGTAAAAAACGGAGTCTTTTGGTATACAGGTATGATTAATTACATGGTTCCGTTTGGTTTGTGCTTGTGTGCATTTGTATGGATTGATAAATTTATTGAGATAGGGAAAAAACGGCATCTGATTTTTACATCAATCATTTTTACTTATTTGGGAGGAGCAGGTTATACACCCATAGTATTGGCTTTTGAGGTGATGTTTTTATTTATTTTACTCCATATGCTCAAGAGTAAATCAAAAAGGAACAGAGTATATTGGCTGTTATTGCCGTTTATATTGTTGATAGTGGGATTTGTTTTCAGTGCTATGTCTCCGGGGAATGCTGTCAGAGGCGGAGACAGTTATTATTTTGATGTAACAAGAATTTTCACGACGATTTTTGAATGTATTAGACAGGGATGTATCGGTGCGGTTAACTGGTTTATTACAGTGCGACCGTTAGTGCTGATGGTGCCGTTATTAGTAATTGCAACATGGGAACAAATAGATATAACAAAGACAAAACTGGAGTTTAAACATCCTGTTTTTGTATGTGTTATGCTGTTTTTGATTTCCTGTTCCACATATGCTCCGGAAATATATTCACAATCTTCTGTGTCAGGTGGTGTGCCGAATACCATTTTCTTTATATTTTTACTTACATGTATGGTGGGGATTATTTATTTAACATGTTATATGAAGAGCGTTTATGTTAATAAGAAGGGAAAATTTATTACCGAAAACTTGTTAGGAAATTTGCGGGCATTTATTGTTGTCAGCGAGATTCTCTTTTGTATTATAGCAGGTCGATTTTTGGTTAGTAATATGTCAGCTTATATATGCTATGATTTTGTTAGAACGGGGCAACTACGTGATTTTGAATTTCAAATGCAGGAACGACTTGAAATATTGCATAATCCGGAGATAAAAAATGCTGTTTTGCCTGAAATGAATAATGAGCAGGGTCCCTTTATGCATATGGCATTGCTGGCAGATCCTGAAACATATACAAACCAAGCTACGGCCAGGTATTACGGAAAAGAGTCGGTAATTGCGATTCCGAGATGGGAGTATTATGAATTATATGGATATCCGGAGGAAAAATAATGGTAATTATTCAAGTGGCAGGCGGACTTGGAAATCAGCTTCAGCAGTATGCATTGTATCGGAAATTTGTAAGTATGGGTGTGGAGGCAAGGCTGGATGTTTCATGGTTTGATAAAGTTCAAATGATGGAAAAAGAGAGGACAAAAGGGAAGAGCGAAACAGCCGTTGTTACCAAGCGTGAACTGGAACTGAGACATTTTGACAGACTTGCATTTGAAACATGCAGAAAAGAGGACAAAGAAAAGCTGATTGGTTCTGACGGTATGACAGGAAAAATCCGCAGGAATTGCTTTCCGTTTACGGTACATTGGTTTCATGAAAGTAAAATGTATCATCCGGAAATTTTAGAATTTGACAACATGTACCTTTCGGGATATTTTGCCTGTGAAAAGTATTACGTCGATATTTTGTATGATCTTCGCGAAAAAATACGGTTTCCGAAAAGCAGTAATCCTTTAAATGAACAAATGGCGCAAAAGATGAAGAGCTGTCAAGCGGTCAGCGTGCATATCCGCAGAGGTGATTATCTGAAGCCGGAAAATGCAGCCATGTTTGGAAATATCTGTACGGATGCGTATTATGAAAAAGCGATGGAAATAGTCAGGCAGCAGGTGCCCGATGCACATTTTTATATCTTTTCCGATGATGTTTCTTATGCACAAAAAAAGTATATCGGGGAAGAATATACCATAGTGGATATTAATCACGGAAGAGACAGCTTTTACGATATGTGGCTGATGAGCCTGTGTAAGCATAATATTTGTGCGAACTCCACCTTCAGTTTCTGGGGAGCAAGACTTAACGGTAATGAAGAAAAAATTATGATTCGTCCTACTGTTCACAAAAATTCTCAGGTGTTTGTGAAGGAAGAGATGGAAGATTTGTGGCAGGGATGGCGCTTTGTCAGTCCGGAAGGAAAAGAAGTATAAGCAGAAGAAAAAGGTAATGCGATTGGAGCACTATGAATAGAGATAAAGAAATTCTTTCAAAAATTGCATATTACAGCTTTTATCTGGCAGTTATCGCAGAGGTTCTGATAGTACTTGTTGATAAAAGTGCTTATACGAATCCCATAGAGGGAAGATTGTTTCAGATTACGTTTCTTTTGTTTTTTATAAAGACATGTTTGACAAAATATTCCAAGAAAGAATATTTGACCATTGCATTGTTTCTTTTGCTTGGGGCGGTTTCTTACTTTGTAACGGAAAGAAATGAAATTGTCAGAATAGTGATGTTTGTGGCAGCCTGTAAGGACATCGATATGAAAAAATGCCTGAAAATGGTATTCTATATGACACTTACAGGGTGTGTGGCGATTATTTTACTGTCGATTGTGGGAATCGGCGGTGCTGTTTCCCTGACACAGGATTACGGCAGAGGCAGTGTGGAAACAAGATATACGCTTGGAATGGGACATCCTAATGCACTACAGTGTATGGTTTGGGCACTTACGGTGCTGGGACTGTATTTGTACGGAGAAAAATTGCGTTGGTACAGCTATTTGTGCTTACTTGCAGTAAATCTGTTTTTCTTTTTGCTGACAGACTCTAAAACAGGTATGCTGGTTGCTCTATTCTCGATTTTTTATGCGGGAATCATGCGCTTTGTTAAAAGTGATAAAATAAAAAAATATTTCAGTGTGGCAGGTCTTTTGGCAACGGTGGGAAGTATTGTGCTGTCTGTGGTAGCGGCGGCAAGTGCCCATCATGTTTATAATTATGACTGGAGCATTGATCGAGGCCAGGTACCTGCCTTTTTTAAAAAACTTGACCTGCTTTTGACAGGAAGAATGCGAACACTGACGGAAAATGACGGATGGGAAGGAACCATTCGGACATGGAGCCTTTTCTCAGAGCCTGATAATATTTATTATTTTGATATGGGATGGGTCCGGTTGTTTTACTGGTACGGCATCATTCCGGCATGTATTGGAATTGCTGCATTGCTGATTGTGACCATATATTGTATCAGAAAGAAAAAATATGCAGAAATTGTTATGATAACGGCATTCTCCGTGTATACCCTGATAGAAGCACATGCAGTGTCGGTATATATTGCGAGGAATTATGTGTTGTTTCTGATAGGGGCTCTTTGGACCGGAGTGCTCTTAGGGGACAGCAGGAAAGAGGAAAACTAATTTATGATAAAGAAATATTCAGAAGAATATACCATTCAATTATCAGAACTGTGTTTTTATATATTTTTCTGTTCCCTGCTTTTTGCAAAGGGAATCGGTTTGTATGACGGACGGCTGTGGTTTAAGCTGTTTTTGGTAATTGCACTGGCAGGCTGGGGAGGCAAAATGCTTCTTACGGAATATACAGTGCGTGAGCTGTTTTGGGGTCTTGTCCCGGTAATATTGGGTGGTATTATTTATTTAAATACAGGTGAAAAAGGTGCACTTTTCTGTACCCTGCTGATTAGCGGAATGAAAGGAATTAAGCTCAGAAGAACTTTTAAAATAGGATTAGTTACCTGGCTGTTATCCTTTGGCAGTTTGTTTTTCTTAACAGCCTTTCATGTCATTGACAGTCACTTTAAGGTTCATGATAAATTGGGGCTCGGAAGAATTATCAGATGGAGTCTCGGATATGCACATCCGAACGTGCTTCACATTTCTTATTTGGTGATGGTTTGCTTTGTCGTCTATTTGCTTGGAAATAAGTTTAAATTCCGGTGGTTTCTGGTTTTGGAAGCAGTGAATGTATATGTTTTCATGTATTCCTTAAGTTCTACCGGATTTATTGCCGTTACCTTATGTCTGGTGCTGGCATTATATTGGAGTTTTCGCAAAAGCTTTTGTAAGGCTGAGCAGATTCTCGTACAGTTTTGTCTGCCCCTTTGTATATTGTTGTCGCTGGTAGCCCCGTTAGCGCTGAAAGGACCTGTATTCAGTATTGTGAATAAGATTGTGAATACCCGGTTGATTCTTTCACAGTGGTTTTTACAAAATCAGCCTGCACAGCTTTTGGGAGTGGATACAAGGGGACTGGTAACCTCTATACGAACCATGGACAATTCTTACGTATTTGCGTACATCACAAATGGAATTATATTCTTTGTTTTTATGATGGCAGCATACTTTGTATTAATTTACCAAAAAAGTATGAAACAGGATGGCATTGCATTATGCCTGATTCTTTCCTGTCTGGTTGCAGGTATTACAGAGCCTTTTCTGTTTAATACATCTTTTAAGAATATTTCCCTTCTCTTTGTCGGGGAAATGCTTTTTGCAGATGAAGCAAAGGGAAAAGCAGTAGTGCCTTTACTGGGGAAATATGATAAAGAACTTTCACTTAAGCTTCCCGATGTGAAAAGAATTTTGGCGGAAAGTATTAAAAATTCAGTAAAATATCGGAAACAATTGCTTGCCGTAGCTTTGGTAACAGGTGTGGCGGCAGCAGGCTTTGGTTATTTCGCAACCAAAGAACCAAAGCGTTATATTATGCCGAGAACGGCATTTGAATATACAGACGATATTGAAGAAACCTATTATCTTTCATCAGAGGAAGATATTCCTCAGACGGGAGACCTTGTGATGGGATACGTAGATAAAAAAACAGACATGGTACCTTTTACAGGAAATATTACAATGGTGGAACGCTTTAGAAATACAGTTTCCGGTGGTATGGTGACAATATTTCTTGTTTATATGGTGGGAAGCTTATGGCTTTGGAAAAAGGATGGAATGAAACAGACGGAGTAATCGACATGAACCAAAAGTTACGTTACTGCAGAATCTTAAATACGAATATCAATGTTACAAACATGAAGGAAACCGTGGAGTACCTTTCCACAAATTTGGACGAGCTTCGTGGAAATTACATTTGCGTTTCCAATGTGCACACAACAGTCATGTCTTATCGCGACAAAAAATATAATGAGGTTCAAAATGGCGGTGCCATGGCACTTCCTGACGGAAAGCCTTTATCGATTGTGTGCAGAATGCGTGGATTTTATGATGCGGGAAGAGTTCCGGGACCTGATCTTATGCCGGAGATTTTCAAGTTATCCAAGGAGAAAAATTATCGGCATTATTTTTACGGAAGCACACCGGAAACACTGGAAAAATTGAAAGAAAAGTTATTGGAAAGATATCCGTGGCTTATCATAGCAGGCATGTATTCGCCTCCCTTCAGACCTCTCACAGAAGAGGAGGATGCAGAGATTATTAAAACAATCAATGAAACGAAACCTGATTTTATCTGGGTAGCTCTTGGTGCACCCAAGCAGGAAATCTGGATGCATGAGCATCAAAATAAATTAAACGGAATTATGCTGGGTGTAGGAGCGGCATTTGACTTTTCGGCGGGAACGGTAAAAAGAGCGCCTGACTGGGTGCAGGAGATGTGCTTAGAATGGCTTTATCGGCTTTCACAGAACCCCAAGAGAATGTTTTCGAGATATCTGACTACTAACAGTTCCTTTTTATTCCATGTTTTTATGGAAAATCAGCGTTATAAAAAAGAAAATAAATATAAAAAGATAGCGATGATTGGACATAAAAGAATTCCATCAAGGGAAGGCGGCGTGGAAATTGTTGTGGATGAGCTTTCCACAAGGCTGGTGCAAAAAGGCTATCATGTGGATGCTTATAACCGCTCCGGCTATCATGTATCCGGCAAGGAGTTTGATGAAAAGAGAGGGAAGGTTTATAACGGAATTCGTCTGTTTACCGTTCCGACCTTTAAAAGCAGCAAGTTAAATGCGATTGTGTATTCCTTTCTTGCCACTATTCGTGCATTATTCGGTGGCTATGGAATCATACATTATCATGCGGAAGGTCCCTGTGTGATGTTGAGAATTCCCAAGTTTTTCGGGAAAAGGGTTGTGGCTACCATTCACGGACTTGACTGGCAGAGATCCAAGTGGGGAAATTTTGCATCAAAAGTGCTTAAATACGGAGAAAAGCAGGCTGCGTTAAAGGCAGACGAAGTAATTGTACTTTCTAAAAATGTGCAGGAGTACTTTAGAAAAGAGTACCGAAGAGAAACAGTCTTTATTCCCAACGGAATTGAAACACCGGAAAAACGTCCCTGCAGGGAAATTGCGGAAAAGTACGGATTGCAGGGAGATGATTATATTCTGTACCTTGCAAGACTGGTGCCGGAAAAAGGGGCACACTATCTGATAGAAGCATATAAAAAATTAAATACTGATAAAAAGCTTGTCATTGCCGGAGGAAGCAGTCATGCGGAAGAGTATATTCAGCAAATTAAAGAAGATGTTGCGGGCAATGACAACATCATTATGACAGGTTTTGTGCAGGGAAATTTATTGGAAGAGCTATATTCCAATGCACATATTTTTGTGTTGCCCAGTGATATAGAAGGCATGTCGGTGGGACTTTTGGAAGCAATGAGTTATGGGAATTGCTGTGTAGTCAGTGATATTCCGGAGAATATGGAAGTAGTGGAGGAGCATGCAGTTTCTTTCAGAAAAGGTGATATAGAGGATTTGAAAGAAAAATTGCAGGAGATGCTTATACATCCGGAACGTGTTCAAAAATACAGAGAAGCTGCCGGAAAATTTATCTGTGAAAAGTATAACTGGGATGAGGTGGTAGATCAAACGATACAGGCATATCTCAGAAATACAGGAAAGGATAAGTAACATGAAGATTTTAATTGTCAATAAATTTCTCTTTACAAACGGAGGCTCCGAGACCTATATTTTTGAACTGGGTGAACAGTTCCGGAAGGATGGACATGAAGTCCAGTATTTCGGTATGGAGCATCCGGACCGTATTGTAGGAAACCGCGTGGAGGAATACACACCATGCATGGATTTCCATACAGGAAAGCTTGCAAAGATAATGTATCCTTTTCGGATTATATATTCTAAAACAGCACGAAAGAAAATAAGGCATGTTTTGGAAGATTTCAGCCCGGATGTAATACATTTGAACAATTTTAATTTTCAAATTACGCCTTCCATTATTTATGAAATAAAAAAATATGAAAGTGATATGGGAAGAAAAATTAAACTCATCTATACAGCCCATGATACACAACTGGTGTGTCCCAATCATCTGATGCGTATACCTGCCACCGGAGAATTATGTCAAAGGTGTCTGAAACAGGGATTCTATGAGTGCGTTAAACATTCCTGTATTCATGGGTCAAGAATAAAGAGCTTATGTGCATGGCTCGAGGCAGAGTTGTACTTAAAATTAAAAACATATCGGTATATAGACTGTGTAATCTGCCCTTCGTTATTTATGGAAGAACAGTTGAAAACGCGAAAAGAATTTTGGGGTAAAACCAAGGTTTTGCATAATTTTATATCTATAGGTAAAAGGTTTGAAGAAAAAAAGTCCGATTTGGGAAACTATGTGATTTATTTTGGAAGGTTTTCAGAAGAAAAGGGAATGGATACGCTTCTTAAAGTATGTAATTCTTCGCCGGAGATTCCCTTTATCTTTGCCGGAGGAGGACCACTTGAAGAGCAGGTCAACAAAATAAAAAATATTAAAAATGTGGGATTTAAGAAGGGAGAAGAACTTTTCTCATTAATCAGGGGTGCTAAATTCAGCATCATTCCGTCCGAGTGCTATGAAAATTGTCCTTTTTCAGTGATGGAATCCATTGCCTGTGGTACACCTGTTGTGGGAAGTCAGATTGGGGGAATTTCGGAGCTTATCGAAGAGGGAAAGACCGGAAGACTGTTTCCGGTGGGAGATGAGCAAGCATTAAAGAAAATAGTGGAAGAACTGTGGCATGATGAACGGCAGATTTGTGAGTATGTAAAAGCATGTCGTGAGAAAGAATTTGATACAGTTATCTCTTATAGTAAGAAGTTGCTGGAATTGATTGAACAGATATAAATGGGGGATTCTATGAATGTAATCAAAAAAATAAAGAAACTTGGTTTGAAACTTGGTTTTCTAAAGTTTTTAGGGTATGAGGCAATCTTTTCCTGTGCGTTTTGTGAGAGAGAGCATGGAAATGAATTGTACAGGAGCGATATCCGGAAGGATAAAAAATTTCAGGTGTTGCCCCATTCAGAAAATTATTGGTATGCAGATCCTTTGCTGTGGGAGAAAAATGGAAAAGAAGTAGTATTTCTGGAAAGGGTTGACAGAAAAACGGGTCTGGGATGTATTGCATGTGCGGATATTACAGATGGTGTGTGGCAGAGACCTACAGCTGTAATTGAAGAACCCTTTCATATGTCATTTCCCATGTGTTTTGAGTGGGAAGATGAATTATATATGATTCCCGAAACAGAAATGGACAGAGCTGTGAACTTATATCATTGCATAGAGTTTCCCTATGTTTGGGAGAAAATAGGGAGGTTTATGAAGGGATGGTGCCTGGTAGACAGTGTGGTTTGGAAGCGGAATGATGATGCAGTGCAGTTCCTTGCATCAGAGTATGATCCTGCAGATGTTTTTTATACCGGATATCATGCATATGAGCTTCGAAGAATGGGAACTCGTTTTGACATTAATGATCTTGGCAGAGTTTCTGAAAAGTATACTTTATCGTCGAGAATGGCGGGGCCTATAATAGAGGAGGATGTACCAATTGCAATTGTTCAGCGAAGTACACCGGGAATCTATGGCTATTCTTTGCAATTCTGTGAAAAAGATGAAAAAACTCCCGGCAGAATTATAAAGGAACTGCTTCCTTCCGAATTTACAAATATGGGACATAAACTTTTGGGTGTGCATACTTACAGCCAATCTTCCCACTTTGAAATGTTGGATATCCAATATTTGGTTTATAATAGCAATAAATGGAGAAATAGGAAATGAAAATTATGTTTATCATTCCCCGTATGATAGGCGGAGGGGCAGAAAGAGTTATATCTGTACTGGCGAATGAATTTGTTGACAGACAGATTGGTGTCAAGATTTTAATGACATCAGGTTCTGATATGGCATACAAACTGGATGAAAGAGTTGAGGTTATACAGATTGGCGGAAGGTCGGGCGGAAGCTTGTGGAAACGGCTGGTAAGAATTGCCCGAATGAGAAAAGTTTTTCGTAGAAATCCGGAGGATATTCTTGTAGCTTTTGAGCCTGCCACTGCTTTTTTTACCTGTCTTGCTAAAATCGGGCTTGGCAGAAAAATGGTATCTTCAGAGCGCAATGATCCTAAGTCTTTTGGAAATGACAATATTAGGGAATTTGCATACAGGCATTCTGACAAAGTAGTATTTCAGACAGAAGATGCCATGAGGTATTTTCCGGCAGACATACAGAAAAAAGGTATTATTATTGCTAATCCGATAACGGAAAATCTTCCGGAGATTTATACAGGAAAAAGAAAGTACACCGTGGTAGCGGCGGGACGGCTTGTGGAACAAAAAAATCATGCTAACCTGTTTTACGCGTTCAAGGATTTCCTACATAAATATCCTGACTATACTCTTCATCTGTATGGTGAAGGGGACATGGAACAGGAGCTGAGGGAACTTGCAGAACAGCTGGGTATTCAACAAAATGTTGTCTTTGAGGGATTTCATAGTAATATTTTAGACGAAATAAGAGATGCGGGAATGTATGTATTATCCTCTGATTACGAGGGCATTTCGAACTCCCTGTTAGAAGCAATGGGGATGGGGATGCCGGTGATTTCAACAGATTGTCCGGCAGGAGGCTCTAAAATGTGTATTCAAAATGGTGTAAACGGTATTCTTGTTCCGGTAGCACAGTCGGAAGAGCTTGCTGCTGCCATGGAGAAACTGGCAGGTTCAGAGGAATTTGCATCTGAAATAGGAAGAGAGGCAGCTAAGGTGCGTGAGAGGTTTTCCTTGCAAAGAATTGTAGAAGAGTGGTTGGATTTACTGACTGAATTATAAAAAGAAAGATGAGGAATTTTTATGCGTTTCCTTTATGTTGCACATAGGTATCACACAAATCAGGCACCTATTATGAAGGGGCTTGTTGAACATGGACATGAGGTATGTTTTGTTAGTCATTATCGTGGGAAAATAGAGAATTATCAGTATGTAACACCGGTGGTGGCGGGGTATTCCGGACTTTTTTCCGTGGCAAACTGGATTTATGTTCATATCTTGCAACGCAAAAACAGTAAAGCCTGTGATATGCGATTGAAATATGGATTTCCGTCTCTGTATAGGATTAGAAAAATTGTTTCGGATTTTGCACCTGATGTTATAATTATCAGGGAGCGTTCCGTATATTCCATATTCACCTGCCTTGCATGCAGGGGACTTGGAATTCCGATGATTTTATATAATCAAAGTCCGTTATGGGAAGATGAAATTAAAAATGATTTGCCACATCGGATTGTCAGGGGGTTACTTCCTTCCGTGAGAATTACTCCTGTTATGGGAGTGGAAGGAGAAGAAAAAGTAAAAGAAGAAGGGGCGGTATTTGTTCCTTTTGTAATACAACCTTCACTTCCACCGAATGAGAAAAAATGGTTTCAGGATGGGAAAATCAATATTCTTTGTGTTGGAAAGTATGAAGAGAGAAAAAATATTCTTATGCTCTTGGAAATTCTTTCTGAGTTTGACGGAAAATATGATTTTAATTTAATTGTGGCAGGGGAGTGTGCAGACCATTTTGAGAGAGAATACAAGGAGAAACTTGAAAGATTTATTATAGAAAATAAACTTACGGATAAAGTAAATCTGTTGGAAAACGTTGCCCATGAGGATATGGCAGGGCTGTATACAAAAGCAGATCTTTTTGTTCTGCCAAGTACCAGAGAACCGGCATCGGTTTCCCAACTGGAGGCAATGGCATTTTCGGTTCCGGCAATTTGTAGTGACAAAAACGGAACTTCTTGCTATATTAAAGAGGGGTATAATGGATACTGTTTCAAGGATAATTCTAAGGAAGATCTCAGACAGGCAATTATAAAATGCATTTCAGAACCGGATAAATTGAGGACAATGGGAGAAAACAGTTTTAAAGAAATAGAGCGCGTGTGTAGATTTGATATCTATTTTGAAAAAATAATTCAGTGTATGGAAAAGGATGACCACAGATGATAAAGAAACTAAATTATATTTTTTCGACAAGGGATAAGGTTAAAATAGTTTTTTTGACAATTATGATATTAACGGGAAGCCTCTTGGAGTTACTGGCAATTTCATTGTTTTCTCCGTTTATAGACGGAATTATGGATCAGAATGCCATGCTTGAGAACACGATTATGTCTTATCTGTATCGTTTTTTTTCGTTTGAGAAATATGAATATTTTCTGGCTGTGCTTGCAGGAAGTATCATTGCGGTTTATATTATCAAAAATATTTATATCATAGTAGAAAAAAATACGATTTACAGATTTGCCTATCGGATTCAAAGAACGATTTCTACAAAGTTGTTAAAATCTTATATGAAGGAACCATATACTTTTCATTTAAATAAGAATATTGCGGTTTTGCAGAGAAGTATGCAGGAGGATACGGATCAGTTTGCGAAGGCTATATTGCATTTTATGGAAATGGCGGCTGAAGCATGTGTCTGTATTGTTCTTGGTATTTATTTGTTTATTGTAAGTAAATCTATCACAATAGTAATTGCAGGCCTTTTAGTGGTGTGCCTTGCGATTTTCTCTTATATTAACAGGAAATATTCCAGAAAATGGGGAGAACAGGGGCAAGCGTATAAAGCAAAGATTTATCAGTGGATGAACCAGTCTTTGAGTGGTATTAAGGAAATAAAAATACTTGACCGCAGTGAAACCTTTATAAATAACTATGATAATCATATGGGGAAATATGTCCGTGTGCTTCGGTTGAACAGACTGATAGGGATTATGCCCAAATATATTATCGAGATGGTATGTATGACAGGACTTCTGTCTGCGGTTTTGGTTAAAATGTTTTTTGGACAGAAAGAACTTTCAGAGTTTGTTCCTCAGCTTGCTATTTTTGCCGTTGCGGCATTCAGACTGTTGCCTTCGGTAGGAAGAATTAATGAGCATCTGTCAGCGGTAATTTTTGCGACACCGTCCATTGATTTGATTTATCATGATTTAAAGGAGATTGAAAATCTTCGTGTGCGGGAAACGGAGAAAGATGAAAACTGGCATTTCCGGAAAGAAATTGAAGTGAAAAGTGTGACTTATGCATATCCAGAAGGGGAAGGCAATGTTATTGAAAATGCATGCTTCCATATACGCAAAGGTGAAATAGTGGCATTTGTAGGAACCTCGGGGGCAGGAAAGTCAACTATGGTGGACATACTTCTTGGACTTTTACCACCCCAACAGGGAAAAATCAGAGTAGACGGAATGGATATTTACAAAAATCTAAGAACCTGGCAGAAAGAAATCGGTTATATTCCGCAGACCATATATCTTTCTGATGATTCTATCAGAAATAATGTTGCATTTGGAATTGACGAAGATGAGATTGATGAACAGGCAGTAATTGCTGCACTCAAACAGGCACAATTATATGATTTTGTGGATACATTGCCGGAAGGTCTTGATACTTGCGTGGGAGATCGGGGTGTACGTTTGTCAGGAGGACAGAGACAGCGAATCGGAATTGCAAGAGCACTTTATCATAATCCGGAAATTCTTGTATTGGACGAAGCTACATCTGCACTGGATAATGATACTGAGTCGGCGGTTATGGAAGCAATTGATTGTCTGAAGGGACAAAAGACCATCATTATTATAGCCCATCGACTGACGACTGTTAAAAATGCCGATACTATTTATGAAGTGAAGGATGGCAAGGTGGAAAAACAGACAGGAGTAAATGAATGAAAATGGGAAAGCAGGTGATTCCGCATATGGAGACAAAACCGATTTGCAGGTTCAAAAACTGTCTGATTATATTAGCGTTTGTAATATATCTGATTTTGGGGATTTCTGTTTATCGTGATTATGGGATATCATCCGATGAACCGACAGAACGTGTCAGCACACTTGTGAATGTAAAGTATATTTTGAATTTTTTTGACATTGATAAGGCGGCAGAACCGGAAGCTCTTGAATTGAAAGATTATAAAGATAAGTATTATGGCACTTTTTTGCAAATGCCGACTATGATTTGTGAAATTGGTAGTGATGACTTGAAAGATGCTTTTTATGGAAGACATTTGTATACCTTTGGACTATGCCTAATGGGCTATGTGGCATTCTTTTTTCTATGCAAGACACTTTTAAAATCAAATTTACCTGCACTGTTGGGAACAGCAATGCTTGCATTGTACCCACGTTTTTTTGCAGAACAATTTTATAATATTAAAGATATGGTTTTTTTGTCAACATTTATAATCGCGATGCTTGCCACAGTTAAGCTTATTGAAAGTAAATTCAGATGGAATTGGATATTGTGTTTTTCTGTAGCGGCTGCAATTTCAACTAATGTGAGAATTGTAGGGGCTATTTTTCTGATATTGATTCTTGGTTATCTTTTAGTAGATTTCATATGTGGTAAAGTGTGGCCTGATAATTACGAAACGCAATGTAAGAATCCGGTTTTATGCGCTATTGCACTTGTTTTGCTTTTTTTAACTGTTTTTGTGTTGATTTTGCCGATAACATGGGAAAATCCTATTCAGGGAATCTTTGATGTTTTTGCAAAGTTTTCAAATTATGATGATTGGGATTCTACTATTGTTTTTATGGGAAAAGTCATTCGTAAAGAAGAATTGCCGTGGTATTATGTACCTGTTTGGATGTTAATTTCATTGCCGATTTGGTATCTTTTGCTGTTTGCTGTTGCAATGACAGTTGCTATCTGTATATGTATAAAGAAAATAAAAAATAAGGATAAACTGATATTAGAACTTTTTTCAAAGTATAAATATGTAATATGGTGCATTT
This sequence comes from uncultured Lachnospiraceae bacterium, assembly GCA_964458255.1. Taxonomy (GTDB): domain Bacteria; phylum Bacillota; class Clostridia; order Lachnospirales; family Lachnospiraceae; genus Suilimivivens. The sequence goes on from CAYWHY010000001.1 coordinate 86,057, forward strand.
CCCTGATTGTGGGACCATGGCTGGGGATTGTAGTAATGCATTCTACGCTTTATAATGGTTGGAGGCATTGCTATTTCCTACTTCCTCCATTGGTGTTGTTAATTGTAATCGGGGTGGATTATTTATTTCGGGTGAAAAGAAAATATTTCATGGCACTTTTGCCTGTTATGCTCGTCGGAGCAATTCTCCAGTTTACATGGATTGTAAGGAATCATCCCTATGAGATGGTTTATTTTAATAGTGTCGGAAAATATTTTGCCGCATCTTATGACAGGGATTATTGGCATTTGTCTGCATTGCAGGCTGTCCGATATATTTTGAAAAACGAAGAAGAAAATAAGGTCTCCATAAAAACACCGGGTAATGATTATTACCGGTATCTTCTTACCGAAGAGGAACGTGACCGGATTATAGAAGAAGAATCACCGAAATATATAATTGAGACCTATCGCGGTAAACTTGGTAATGATTTAAAAATGGACGGTTATCAGGAAATATATTCCATAACAGTTGATAATTTTAAGGTGGCGACAATTTTCAAAAAAGACAGCGGAAATTGATTGAAAGGTAAGGGAATTGATAAAAATGGGAAAAGAGATTAAAAAAAGGTTAATCAACAACTGGTTTTTTTTAATATTGTTAGTAGGAATTATTTTCATATTCGCAAAGCGATATATCTATTTACCGATATCTGTCGTATCCCATCCGGATTCCTATATTAATTTCTGCACAACGGATAGTGTCTTGGAGCAGACCTGGCAGCCTGAGATTAAAGCAATTACAGGAATACAGATACCTTACTATGCTGAGAATGATTTTTCCTGCGGTATACAATTAAAAGTTTTTTCGGATGACTATTCTAAAGTATTGATAGAAGCAATGCAGGAAGAGTGTACATTTGTTGCGGGGACAAGCGGAAATATTGATTTTCTGTTTGAACGTACGGAGGTAATCCAGGGAGAGAGATATCGTATTCAGATATCTTTCGTTAATGCAGATTCTGAAGGAACCTTGCAAATTGCATCGGGAAGTAACTATGGGGGCTGTAGCATTGACGATGAAGAGATGAATCAGGCAGTTGCCTTAAACATTACTTTTGCCAAGTATTCAAAGGTATTTTGGTTGATGGCAATCTGGCTTCCACTTTTGGGAATTTCTATGTTTCTGATGACGTTAGTCAATAAGAAATGGGAAGAAACGGTGGGAGTTTCTATTCTTCTTGTTGGTATTATATTATATATCTTTGGGTTGTTTGGGCACTTGAAATTAGGAATAACGGCGGTATATTTTTTCGCAGCCGTTTGTTTATTGGCAGCAGTCTTTCTATATAATCAAAAGAATATGAAGCTGAGGGAATTTATGTCTCCCGGTTTTTTCATATACTGCGCGTTTTTTCTTGTGATTTTGTTAACAAATAGTGGTGACTGGTTAGGATACAGGGATGAAATGCGACACTGGGGAATTGCAGTCAGAGATATGTTCTACTATGACTCTTTTGCAAAACATAGTGGTACAACACTGATTTTACCTAATTATTTACCATTTACGGCTCTTATTGAGTATCTTTTTGTCTATATGAACGGATTGTTTAGTGAAGATATTCTGTTTATTGCTTATCAGACACTTGTTTTGAGCATGCTGATTATATTGTGCAGACCACTTCAGAAGAAAAAAGGACATAAGTTATTGATACCAATTTTAATCACTATGGTATGCATTCCGGTAATTTTCTTCCATAATATATCTAATACGATTATGGTGGACTCTTTGCTGGCAGCAGTTTCGACTTATGTTTTACTGTGCTATTTTACGGAGGAAATGACGTGGTTTAACAGAACCCGAGTGATAGTTGCGTTGATAACGCTACCTTTAATCAAAGACATGGGTTTGGTTTTTGCGGGACTGACAGCATTCATTATGTTTTGTGATACATTGATTAGGCAGATTAAGGAGAGAAAACTTAGAATCAAGGAACCGGTTTGTATAGTATTCTATGTTGTTATGATACTGATGGTATATCTCAGTTGGCAGTTTTATCTCGCCAGACCGGTTTACGACGTTTCGGACGTTGAAGAAATCAGTAAAAGTGTTGAAATCTCGGGAGTGGAAGAGAGTGACGAGCTACTTTCGGAGGGAAATCAAGTAACATTGGTTGAGAAAGAAAGCGTAAGTATCGGCGGAATTACTTTGAATGGATTGATAGATGTACTTTCCGGTAAAGGGGAGGAGTATCAATATCAGGTAACCGGAAATTTTCTGACGGAGTTGTTTGAGGGACAAACTTATTCATTTGGTTTGTTCTCAATATCTTTCTTTGATTGGATGGCAGCACTTTCCTTTGCTATTTTGTCACTTGGCTATTTCGGGTGCTGGAAAGAGAATAGAGTCAGAATGTACACATTGGCAGGAGTGTCTTTGATATCAGCATGTTTCTTATGTGTTTTTTTGCAGGTTACTTATTGGTTTAGCTTTTCGCGGTATGAGGCGTTGGAACTTACTTCGATGGACCGTTATTTGGCACCGTATGCCTGCACAATTACAATTGTGGTATTTTACTTTGCCTATGTGGATATTTTTCAGAGGCAGTGTGATTGTAGAAAAAAGAAATATTTAGTGTGGGCAATAACAGCCTTCTTTGCATTTAGTATGCCGATGGAAGGTGTTGTGACAGAAAGCAAAGATATAGAAGGAAATACCACAGAAGTGATTACTTATGGTCATGATACCCTGACGGAAATGCTTCGCAGTGTCGCAAGACGCGGCGAGAGAGCTTACTTTATCTGTAGCAACAGTGATGGATATACGGAATATGTTTTCAGAAATATTGCCTGCCCCATTGTTTCAAAACATGAGGCATGGAATATTGTGGCATCACAGGAGATATTTGAAAAACAGTATGAATTATATGGTAAGGAAAATGTGGATGACAATGCTGCCTGTGTTTTGTCAGTGGAGGCTTGGAAAGAAGAATTACAAAGTTGCCAGTATGTGGTGGTATTTCATGCAGATGAATTGTTCATGCAGTCTTATGCGGAAGTGTTTGGTGAAGCTGAAATAGAGGATGGAAGTGTCTATCGTGTTTTAAGAAAAAACGGGGATATTGACCTTGCAAAAATCGGAACAACAGGGATTAAAGGATGGCATTGATGGAGGAGGATATATGAGTAGAACCGCTGGAAAATACGAATATTTGTTATCCGGAGTCTTATTTACAGTGTTGGTTTTGGGTTTGCTCAGTATGATGGGAACATTGACTTCCGGATATCATCTGATAGATGACCATGAATTTTATCGTTATCGAGAGATAATATCTCAGAATGGCCTGTGGGATGCAATTAAGATTAATGTAGAAGGTGATTTGGCAATTCGCTATCGCCCACTTTATATTGCACTCAGGACAGTGGGTGTTGTTGCTTTTGGAACTAACACTATTTTGTGGAGTATGTGTAAAGCAATTGAAACAATAGCAACGTTGCAGATATTTTATATTTTTGCAAGGAAAAAGATTAACATCTTTTTTTCGGCTGTTTTTGCAATATTGATTATGTGGGGGAGCCAGAGTGAAATTTGGTGGCGATTGGGACCTCAGGAAAGCTTTGGCATGCTACTGTTTGCGGCAGGCTTATTAGCGACATATGCTTTAAAAACTCAAAGTATATGGTATAATAGATTAATATTTCTGATTTTGATTACACTGCTATCCCTTCAAAAAGAAAGCTTTTGGGTAAGTGTTCCATGGTTTCTTCTCTTGCTATTTGCGTTTGAGTGTAAAAAAGATAAAGACCAAAAATTTATTATATTAATAAAAAACTTTGTTAAAGAATATTTTGTAGAGTGCCTGACAGTCACCGCGGTATTTTTTATAGATATGTATATGATATTGTTTGTGGTTGGCACGGACAAGGTGAGTTATGCAGGATATTCCTCAGATTTAAACTGGAAATTTTATATCTTACAGACGTTGCAAAATTTAGTTGGGGAATGTTTTCCCTATTTGCTTTTGTTAATAATTGTGATGTTGATTTCCTATATCGGATACAAAAAAAGTTTACTTGACCTGAGTTGTATTTTACAAGCATGTGCGTGTATATATCTTTTTCTGGCTGAATTAGTGATTTATGCCAAAAGTGGTATGGAGAGCAGATATTTATTACCATGGGGGGTTAGTATTTTATATATTGTTTTTATTTTAGGATATCAATTTTGGAAGGAGATTCCCCGTATCCAAATAACAATAGGAGGATTGTGTATCTTATTTTTCCTGCTTTGGGGAAAAGAGGTTATTTCTGAAGGAATTAAGTTTGCGGAAAAAGGAAAAAACCTGCAGGCATGTGTGGAATTTGTTGTTGATAATACAGCCAATACGGATAAAATTGTGGCAATATCCAGAGAAGGAGAGATTGATTATGCGTTTGGCGTATTGATGAAAGCACAACATCAATATGAAAATATAGATGAAATAGAAGCATATGAGGACGATTTATCTCAACTGAAGGAAGCCGATATTCTGTTTGGAAAAACCGGACAGGTTTATTATCGTTTATCAGAAGAAGCAGGCTTGCCACTTGATAATTATAATTTTTATGAAACAAAATATTATGAGGTGGCTTTCAAGAAATGAGGTGGTTTTAAATAAAAACGATATATTTGGTTTTACCATGTTACAATGAAGAATTGGTAATACAGGATAGTGCTGCTAAAATTGAAAATTTGCTTAAAGAATTGATTGAGAAAAAAGTGATTTCGGAAGAAAGCCGGGCATGTTTTGTAAACGACGGTTCTCGGGATACCACATGGGGGCTTTTGGAAAAGTTGTGTGAAACAAATGCTTATTTATGTGCAATCAGTCTTGCCGGTAATCGTGGACATCAAAATGCGTTAATGGCCGGAATGATGATGGTGAAGGAACGTTGTGATGCGGTTATCACACTGGACGCCGACCTGCAGCATGATATTTCGGTTATTCCTGAATTTATCAGGCAATACGAAAAGGGATATGAAATTGTTTATGGTATTCGGAAAAGTCGAGAGGGGGAAGGGATTTTCAAGAGATTTTCAGGAGATGCATTTTATTTTTTAATGGAGCTGTTAGGAACTAAAATTATTAAAAATCATGCCGATTATCGATTGATGAGCAGTAAATCAATAAATGCACTGGAAAAATATGGAGAAAGCAATCTTTTTTTGCGTGGAATTATTCCTTCGATGGGATTTAGTTATACTACAATTGAATACGAAGAAATGCCCAGATTGGCAGGAAAATCAAAGTATTCTTTAAAGAAAATGATACAACTGGCATCGACGGGAATCACCTCTTTTTCAGTAAGACCATTACAATTTATTTTATTTTGCGGGATTTTTTTCTTTTTTGTTAGTATTGTAATGTTAATTTATGCGTTGGTTGTATATGCACATAATGGTTCCGTGCCCGGATGGACTAGTATTGTTGCACCAATTTGGCTACTGGGTGGTATTCAATTACTGGCACTGGGAATTGTGGGTGAATACATTGGAAAGATATATATGGAAGCGAAACGCAGACCAAGATACGAGATTGATAAGGTTTTGTGGAAATGACAGTTGTATTACAGAAAGGTGAAAAATGTTAAAAACATTAATTATTATTCCTGCTTATAATGAAGAAGGAAATATAGAAAAAGTAGTAAATAATTTAATCGAGAACTTTCCACAGTATGATTATCTTATTATAAATGATGGTTCCACAGACAGAACAAAATATATTTGTAGCCGAAATGGTTATCAGGTGATTCATCTGTCTGTCAACATGGGAATTGGAGGAGCGGTACAGACAGGATACCGGTATGCTAAAGAAAACGGTTATGATGTGGCAGTACAGATTGATGGAGACGGGCAACATGATGTCAGTTCTTTACAGGAAATGCTATTTCTCATTGAAGCGGGTGATGCTGATGTAGTGATTGGTTCTCGTTTTGTTGAGAAAGAAGGATTCCAATCGTCCACAATGCGCAGGGTTGGAATTAATTTCTTAAGTCTTTTGGGGAAAATACTTACGGGAGTACGTGTGAAGGATATTACCAGTGGATACAGAGTAGTAAATTCTAAATTTATCAATATTTTTGCAGCAGATTATCCGGCAGATTATCCTGAGCCTGAGGCAATGGTTATTACTGCTGTTCATGGAGGGAAAATAAAGGAACATCCTGTTGTGATGAAAGAAAGAGAATTCGGTACAAGTTCCATAACATGGAAAAAATCCTGTTATTATATGTGCAAAGTATCTTTAGCAATGATAATCCGAAGAATAAGCTTTGGGGTAAGGAGGCAGAAATGATTCCGGTAACTCTTAGAATAACACTGAGTATAGCAGTAATCTGTTATTTTGCCTTGATATTACATTACTTAAAAAACAAAATGCTGGAATTAAAATACACTCTTATATGGCTGGTTGCCGGAATAATTATGGGAGTGTTAATTGCTTTTCCGGAAATATTGTCTGTATTTATCAGGCTATTGGGAATTGAAAGCAATATGAACGGACTATTCGTGTTGTGTTTTGCTTTTGTGATTATAACATTGATGACATTGACATCAATTGTATCCCGGCAAAACATGAAGATACGGATACTGATTCAGGAGTTGAGCACTTTGGAGAAAAGAGTACGGGAATTGGAAAAGGATTTGGAATGATATGAATATAATTTACGCATCAAACGACGCATATGCGCAGTATTTGGGGATATCAATGCTCTCATTATTGGAAAATAATAGGGATATGGAGAACATTGTAATCTATATTTTGGATCAGGATATAAGTGTTGATAATAAAAGTAAACTTCAAGTAATTGTAAAAAATTATGGCAGAGAATTGGTTTATATTGATATTGCAGAGTTTAAAAAGATGATTCCGTTTGATTTTGATGCATGTGGATATAATCCCATTACTTTATCAAGGCTGTTTTTGAGTAGCTATTTAACGAATGAAATGGATAGAATTCTTTATTTAGATTGTGATACCATTGTCAGTGGCTCTATTGCAGAACTTGAAACAATTCCCTTTGACGGAAATTATGTTGCAGCTGTTCCGGAACTTTTCATGCCCGATGAAAAGAAAGCCTTAATAGGACATGCCAAAGAGGAAACATATTACAATGCGGGAGTTTTACTGGTAAATATGGACTTATGGCGGCAAAATAAGTTAGAAACAGAGTTTGTGGAATACTATCGTTCTATGAATGGAAGACTTCTTTATAATGACCAGGATATTATTAATCACTGTTGCAAAGGAAAAATTAAAAAACTAAGTCATACCTATAATTTATCCACAAATCTGTTTTATTTTCATAGATTTTTTGTTAAGAAATTGCAACCGGCTTATGATACTGATTCTATTACCCAATATGAAGAAATTTTGAGAAAGCCTTCAATCATCCATTATATGGGAGATGAGCGGCCATGGATAAAAGGAAATCATAATAAATATTGCAAGTTCTTTTATCAATATAAAGATATGTCTCCATGGAAAGAGGAACCTTTGATTGACGGACAGCAACTATATATGTTGTGCTATCATACGCTTAATATTATTACATTTATCTGTCCATGGTTCAGAGTTGCATTCTCGAGGCTGATAGGTATCAATAAATATAAGTGGTTTAGTAAAAAGTAAAGAAAATGAGGTTTGACCGAAGAATGAATGCTAAAGTAAATATACTACTTTCTACATATAATGGTGAAAGATATCTGCGGGAGCAGCTTGACAGTTTATTACAACAGACATATCAGAATATAGTTATATATGTGAGGGATGATGGCTCAAAAGACCATACTATGAGTATTATAAAGGAGTACCAGAAAAAATGCAATGAACGACAGGGAGATGGTCCTCAAATAGTAATTATAGATGAAGGCAAAACTGTTAATTTGGGATACATGGAGAACTTTTGGACTTTGCTTAGGAAGTGTGAAAAGGCGGATTATTATGCTTTTTGTGACCAGGATGATGTGTGGTTTCCAAATAAAGTAGAGCGCGGTGTCGCGGCAATGGAAAACGAAAACGGAGATATACCGCTGCTTTATTCGTCAGGATTTGCTTATTGTGATGAAAATATGGAAATAATCGGATATCCTGCACAGATTTCTGTTCCGGTGAATTTTAAAGATGTTTTATTCTATACACCGGCATATGGATTTACGATTGTGATAAACAATAAACTACGGGAACTGGCGCTTGGGGCGGCATCATTAGAAGGCATGCCCCATGATGGATGGTGCCAAAAAATTGCAACGGCAATGGGAAAATTTGTTTATGACAGTACAATAACAGCAAAATATAGAAGGCATTCAAGTACTGTAACTTATGCCGGAACTCATAAAATTAAGCTTGTAATTAAGTGGCTAAGGAATGAAATTTTCGGAAACGGGATGGAGGAATATTATAGAGTACTTAGGCATTTTTATGAAGAATATGAAAAAAGTCTTTCTGATAGTGATAAAGAAAAATTACGAATTTTTATGAAAAAAGAAAATTCAATGCGGATTTACCTGCAGAGATTATCCTGGAAGGAAAGATTACGTCCGTCCATAGGAGGGGAAGTGGCACTTAGAATCAGTTTTTTGGTGAATAAAGGTAAGTAGCAATTGGAGTAGAAATTTTGTTCGGAATATGGAGAGTGTTGGGAAGTTTATGGTTGCACAAACGGGAAAAATGTATATTAAAAAAGGTGGTAAAATAATTAGAAAAAATATAGATGTATGTATAGTTTTTGTGATTTTTATTTTTTACATATGTTTATGCGTTTTATAAGCTGGGACGATCCATATTTTATAACTGAGTTAGAAAAGTGGAATTATGATGCAATCGGACTCGCACAATATAGATATCAAAATTGGACAGCTAGAAATATTATAGAATTTGTAGTTTTTATGTTGGGGCATGGCCTAAGATTGTATGGAGGGTACTAGTATAATATAAAATAAATAACTGACACAAATAATGCTTTGGTGTATAATGG
>CAYWHY010000002.1:0-73732 GCA_964458255.1 uncultured Lachnospiraceae bacterium
AATTATTAGTTGACAAAGAAATGAGCAAATCTGATTTGCGTAAAAAGGCAGAAATTGCTCCTAACACAATGACGAAGCTTCGACGTGATGAAGAGGTAAGGGAAACAACTTATCGTTACATCTTGTGGTAGATGAAGCACACAACTATTTATCTACGCAAAATTTGGATAAAGAAGATGCAATTGCAAAAACATGTATAGAGAATTTTGAAAGCATAATAAAAGAGGGGAGAAAATTTGGGGTGTTTCTTACTATGGCAACACAGCGTCCAAGTGATATTACCCCTACGTTGTTATCACAGTCTCATAATTATGTTATACATAAACTTGTTAATCCAAGAGATATTGAAATTATGAAAAATACGGTTCCATTTATTGATGAAATGAGCATTACAATGCTTAGTATTTTATCCCCGGGTCAAGCAATTTTTTCGGGTACAGCATTTAATAGACCCAATATTGTACAGATTAAGTTTGATGATTCAAGGACGAAAGTTGAAAGTGATACAATTAAGTTGATGAATAACTGGCGAAGAAAGAAGAATTTTGATGAAGATTCACTTGAAATAGCAAAACGAGATGTTCAAGAGGAACGTGATATTGCAAAAATAATAGGAATATCACCAACAATTGCATCTGATGAATTAGAATGCCCCGAATGCGGAGAAAAGTATATTTGTATTCAAGGGAATTATGCACCTTATGGTATGTGCCTGAATTGTGGTATTCAACATAAATTGCACCAATGTACATACTGCAATGTGGAGATGATATTAGATGAAGGCGTAATTATAGATGAACCGATGTATTGTGAGCAATGCTACAAGAAATTGTTTCAAGTATGATCAGGAATGACGAGATATGCATATAGAAATAGACTGGAGGCTATAAAATGACAAACGAATTTATGAGAGATTTGCTTACGAAAGATGAAAAAATAACAGTAGAATACAAAACCTGTCAGTATGGTGTGCAGGAAGATGTGTATGAAACGGTGTGTTCATTTTCGAACAGATATGGCGGATATATTATTATGGGTGTGGAGGATGATGGCACCCCGATAGGTATTAATCCGAACATGGTTAAGGATATGAAGAAGAACTTTGTAAATCAACTTAATAATCCGGATAAGATGTCACCAACATTATATCTTTCAATAGAGGATATTGAATATGAAGGAATGACTCTTTTATGGGTGTATGTTCCGCCAACGTCTACTGTAGAAAAGTGTGCAAACAGGATCTATGACAGAAATGAAGATGGCGATATGGATATTACAGATTCGCCTATTCAGTTGCAAAATATGTATAACAGAAAGAGCAATACATATGCGGAGCATAAAATATTCCCATATGTTACAACGGAAGATTTGCGCATGGATTTAATGGATAAAGTAAGAAATCTTGCAAAGAGTAAAAATCCGGATCATTCTTGGTTGAAGATGTCTGATGAAGAAATATTGAAGAGTGCAGGTTTGTGGGAAAAAGATTTTTCATCAGGAATCCAAGGATATAATCTGGCAGGTGTTTTATTATTTGGAAAGGATGAAGTGATACGTTCTTGTTGTCCGGGATATATTACAGATGCAATTTACAGGGTCGAAAATTTGGACAGATATGATGACAGATTGCAGGTAACAACAAATCTGATAGAGGCATATGAGCTTCTGATGGAGTTTGTGGCAAAGCATACTTCAGATAAGTTTTGCCTGGTTGATAATGTAAATACAAGCATTAGAGGCATTATTTCCAGAGAGGTCATTGCAAATATTCTTGTGCATAGAGATTATTCCAGTGCATTTCCAGCAAAGGTAATTATTGAAAAAGATTGGCTAAAAACAGAAAATTGGTGTATTCCAAGACGTCATGGGAATATTATGAGTGATGAATTTACACCATACCCGAAGAATCCATTGATTCAACAGTTTTTCGCAAATATTGGAAGAACTGATACCATTGGTTCCGGTGTGAGAAATTTATATAAGTATACACCAATATATTCTGATGGTGGTAAACCGGAATTAATCGAAGATGATGTGTTTAGAATAATTATTCCGTTGGACAAGGTGGCAGCAGAAGTGGCAAAAGAGCAGAAGACCCTATCTGAAAGAGAACAAAAAATTTATAACATGATTTGTGAAAATCTACATCTGTCCGTTGAACAGGTAATGGCTGAGCTGGCTATATCAAGAGCAACCGTATTTAGAGATTATGCGAAAATAAAAAAGGTGACAGGTGCTATGTACGATAAAAAGACATCAACATGGACTTTATAACGAAAAATTTGACTTAGTCTCATTCAATCTCATCCAGTCTCAAGTGAGTCTCAACATAGTCTCATGAGATTTGATACTGGATGATACTGGAAAAAGTCGCAGAAATGCGGTTAAGTCGGCATTTTTGAATAATAGTGAGAATGTTAGTCTCAAGTCAGTCTCATGAAATTGTGAAATCAAATGAGACTAAGCTGATACTTGCGATAGGTATTTAGCATTATTGAGAGATACTGTTCCACATCATGACCACATCTTAACCAAAATGGTCATGATGTGGTTAGGAAAAAGAAGTAGTACGGAAACTCAAATAGGAAGTGACAATGAGGTGACAAGGAATGTCACTTCCTCTGTCACCTCATAGGAAATATTTAAATTATAGTAACTGTTCAGAACAACATTCGAAAATACTTCGCATTTATCTCATGTTGGCTCTCGCCAAATAGTTTCATACAAAAACATACTATGGAATGCAAGCATTTCTCGTATGTTTCTGATGAAACTGCTTGGCTCTGAACAGTTACAAATTATTCCCCAACTTGGGGAACGATATGAGAAGGAAAATGTACATATGACGGAGGTGTATCAAAGTGTTACAGACAAAACCGACAGAACATTTGGCAGGCATCACAATACAGGGAGATTATAAGGATTTTTATGAACTGGTAGAAAGTATATACAGGATAACGGGATTAGACGACGACCAGACTGAGATTTATTATGGAGTTAAGAATCGATTGCTTGGAATATGCTATGATATACGACACGCGTTTATGGGCGATAGAGATATTGTTTTGGAAAATAATGGAATGCGAGAGGACATTATGAAATGGCATGAACAAATTACGCCTACTCAGAATGTGTATTACAGTGTAGAGGTATTATTTCCGGAGGCAATTTTTGTGGCGGCATCGGTTCCAAAGATGTACATTTTCTCGTCTGTATATTATGGAGCGAAAAGCAAACGTACAGATATGGACCATCAATTGCCACCGATTCCCTATTCAGATTATATTAGAGATAAAGCAAATTTGGATGTTTTGTGTGCGGGAATATGGCAGGCGCTCGGAGAAGCAATTGGCGATGAAGAATTAGAAAAGCTCATACAATTAATGCAAAGAGCGGATGAGAGTTTCCTATATTATGCCACGCATTATATTGATAAATGTAATATAGAACTGCTAAAAACAGATGTTGAAAAAAGAAAGGACAAGCTTCGAAATATTGCCAAGCGTATTGTAAAGAAATCTCAAGCGTATATGAATATGGAAGCTGATTTGCGATATTGGGCAAAAGAATACAAGACAACGATATATGAATTACATGATCCGAAGGTAGAATATCCGGATGATATTGAATGGTAAATACACCAGCCCCACAAAAAGTATGAGACTGGTGCGATGGAACGGAAACTGTTTCAATTAAATTCATTCATGGCATCCACATAATCCTGAAGCCCCTTTTCCTTCAGTGCAAGCTTAGCATAAGTAAGCGGTTTTTCCTCTGCCAACCGGTATAAATATACAACATCATTCGGGTCATCGAAGATAACAGAGGAATTACATTCCTTGAGGTATAGGTGGAGTAGTCGGACTTATCAAGGCGTAAGACAACTTCCCCGTCCACTTCATCAATTTTCAGTCCATACATATCTTCCAATGCAAAAAAGGTGTGCATAAGACCAATGTAGGTATCTATATCCGGCACGGTAAGTGCATGGGTGCTGACATCAAGGAAATGAGCCATGTTTTTCACAAGCTCCTGCTTCGGTATTCTTGCTTCTGACTCATACTGTGCCATGCGGACATCAGAGGCATTGCCTCCTATCACATTGTTGCCATTTATCTGCTAAGTAAAACAGAAATGTTTAAGTAGAGGATAGCACGAGTCAATGAGGATAGCAAGAAGAACTTAAACAAATAAAGTTAAGTGAATTTTTTAAGGGGGTGAGTATATGAATCAGAAAAAAGATTCCAACTATCGCTGGGTCAATGCAACGACAATCACTTCCGGAGGGACAACATACTGTGTCACATATTGTGTAAATGAACTTCCTGAGATTGATTCCTATGGTGTTTGCGGAGTAAAATACGAAAGTGGTAAAAATCAGACTGTCGATGATACCAAGGTGATTTGTAAGATTGACTATCATGGTTCTCCGTTCTTAAATTTCACAGAAATTGCCGATGATGTTATGATTGCTCCATTCCATACGAAATATTACAGGAACTCTGCTGAACTATCAGATGTTGACCTCACAACTATCCTAGGAGACTATTCTGTTGACGGAGCACCTTTAGCAAGTTATGGAACAGCTGAATTAGGACTGTTTTATGTTCTGGAAGGAATTGTTGTCCTATTAGGAATTGTATTTGTTCGGCATTTCTTAACAGATGTCAAGAGGAAAAAGAAAGAATAACACCTATATTGTACAGAAAGGCGACACTCTTTCGGAAATTGCAGTAATGTTTCATTGTACGGTAAAGGATATTGTGGTATTAAACAGTGGACACATTAAAAATCCTGACCTGATTTATCCGGGATGCCAGTTTGTAATACTGCAGAAGTAAAATGCCCATAAATTTGCCTGTTCGTTGGAGAAAATTCTTTGACATATTCATTGCATGGTGTTAATATGATTATAGAAAGGGTGCTACCGATAGACGGTCAGCCCAAGTAAATTAGTTTGACAAAAATGCCGCTTAGTTTACCAGACGTGGGCGGCTATTTTTGTGTCTTGTTATTATCCTTACCAAAGGAATATCCGATGCCAAAGCAGGTTAAGCCGAAACTTACTACTGCAATAAAGTCAACAATACTCATATGGCTCAGCCCTCCTTTCCGTGGATTCCCATGCGGGTTTCTATGTAATCAGAGGGTCACAGTCCCTCTGTTGAAGGACTAACCGCCTACCGTTATGGTAGCACCCATGAGCAGATTGTAACAGACAAAATTCGATTTATCAATCCCTAAAACATAATGGAGTGGAATGTTGAAAAAGATATAAAGATGTTGTACAATATTTATAGTATTATTTGCAAGCAATACTTGTGAAGGGGAGGAGACAAGCGTGAACAAAGAAAAAAATACTATGCAAAAGAAAAGAGGCTCCGGCCGTAGAATCACAGAACAGATGCGGGTGCAGATAGGACGGAATGTGTTGATTGTGTTTGTTGCTGTAGCGGTGGTGGTCATACTGATGATGAATTCTGTACTGACAGCAGCAAAAAAAAGCGAGTTAACGTTAGAGTCCCAGTCGATGTCCAATCAGTTGGCAGAGTTTTTTGGCAAATACAGCAGTATGACAGAACAACTGGCGGTAAATCCCCAGGTGCGTGCCCTGTTGAAGGAAACAGGTACAGGAGAAAGCCTGATAGAAAAAGAAGGCTATCCTACTGTTTTTGAAAATTTAAAGAATATGGCAGGTACAGACTCGGATAATATTCTTGCAGTGTGGTTTGGTGATGTGGAGGCCAGTCAGTGTACGCAGTCGGATGAGTTTACCACGCCTGAGGGTTGGGATATTACGTCGCGTCCGTGGTTTGCGTGTACAACATTGGGGAAAACGGTATTGACAGAGCCTTATGTAGATGAAAGTACCGGGCAGATGATTATGAGCGTGGCTTCCCCGATTTATGATGAGAATGGTGCAGTGCTTGGCGTTGCGGGAATGGATATTTCCATGACGCAGATTATAAATGTTATGCAACAGCACAAGATTGGGGATAATGGTTATATTATGTTGCTGTCTGCGAATGGATTAATCGTGTATCATCCGGATGAAAGCAGGATTCAGCAAAACATAGCAGACACAGGCGTTTCACAGAATGTGCTTGCAGCAATAGAAGGCGACCGGGAAGAAATACTGAAATATACAATGGACGGCGAGAGACAATACGGATATATTGCCCATGTCGGAACTACCGGATTTATGGTAATCAGCAGCTTGCCGTCATCAGAGTTTTATGGGGAACTGTTAGAAACACTGGTGCTTTTGACGATAATGTTTGTTGCCGGATTGGTTTTGATTCTTGTCGGAGTAACTCAGATTACCAAGAAGATTACCAAGCCGATTTTGGAATTAAACTATACGGCACAACAGCTGGCAGAAGGTAATTTTGATGTAGAGCTTCAGGTGACATCCGAAGATGAAATCGGTGAGCTGGGCCAATCCATTAGCGAAACGGTGAATCGGTTAAAGGAATACATTGTATATATTGATGAAATATCAGAAGTGCTGTCTTCTATGGCAGATGGGAAACTGGCTATCGAGTTGAAGCAGGATTACATAGGAGAATTCCAAAAAGTAAAAGTGGCGTTGTTAAATATTTCGTCATCCATGACAGAGGTAATGGAAGGAATTACTGATAGTGCCGGACAGGTAACGGCAGGAGCGGATGAACTGGCAAGAGTATCCCAGGTGCTTGCAGAAAATGCAGGAACGCAGGCAGCGGCTGTGGAAGAGCTGGTGGCTATTACTACCTCTATCACAGAACAGGTTGAACATAATAAAAAAGATGCCGAAAACTCCGCTAAAGAGACGGAACAGGTTGCCGTGATGATGGGTGAGAGCAACAAACAGATGGATCTGATGAAGACGGCGATGGGTAAGATTCAGGAAACCTCCCAGCAGGTTGTTGGTATTATTACCACTATTGAAGAAATTGCATCCCAGACCAATCTTTTGGCACTGAATGCCTCGATTGAAGCGGCCCGTGCAGGTGAAGCGGGAAGAGGATTTGCGGTTGTGGCAACGGAAATAGGAAAACTTGCGGATGAATGTGCAAAGGCTGTCAATGTTACGAGAGATTTGATTGGCGGCTCTATGGATGAAATTGAAAAGGGAAATGAACTTGTAGAGCAGGTAGTTAACTCTCTGGAAACATCTGTGGAAGCGGTGCAGCGTGTGAATGAAATGATTCAGACAACCACGGAAAATGCAAATTATCAGGCCAAGAGCATGGAACAAATCCGTTCGGGGATTGACGAAATCTCGCAGGGAGTACAGGACAGCTCCGCGATTTCGCAAGAAAGTGCAGCTACCTCAGAAGAATTGGCGGCACAGGCAACTACGTTAAATGAAATGGTAAAGCATTTTGAAATAAACGGATAAGAGGAGTGAGATATGAGGGTATTTCGCCAGCTGTAAAACGGCTTGTGGAATACCCTTGTTTTTGCTATACTTCAAAGAGAAAGCGTGATAAAATCATGATAAAAAACAGAGGGATACTATGACAGACAAAGAATTAAAAAAAATGAGCCGCGGTGATTTGCTTGAACTACTCATTTCACAGATGGAAGAAAATGAAAAGTTGCGTGCAAAGCTGCACAAAGCGGAAAAAGAATTAAAGAGCCGGCGGATTAAAATAAGCAAGGCGGGCTCCATTGCTGAGGCAGCACTGGAGCTGAATGGAGTGTTTCAGGCTGCTGAGGCTGCTGCAGCCCAGTATCTTGAGAATGTCCGGCTGTATAGCGAAAAATACGAAGAAGCGGAAGGTCGGACGCAAAAGACAAAAAAAGAAAAACCGGAAAAAATAAGAAAAACAGAAGTGAAAACGGAAACAGAAATGAAAATAGAAACGGAATGTTGGGATGATTTGGATGTGGACTTGCAGGATTTTGATTTGCACGATTAATGACTGGAAGGAAGATGGTTTATATGAGCAGGAAGAAAACGATGCCTTCCGGATTGCCGGAATTAGAACAGCTCAGGGCAGAACTTAAGAGGGAAAAGCAAAAGACGCGATACAACAGGATAATGTCCAATACGTTTTACCTATTGGTAATGGCTGTGGCAGCATCCTTAGTGGCAGCAAGCTTATGGATGCCGATTTTGCAGATATACGGAGCGTCTATGACTCCGACACTGAAGGAAGGTGACATTGCTGTTTCGGTGAAGGGAACGGATTTTGAAAACGGTGACTTGATAGCATTTTATCTGGGAAAGAGACTGCTTGTTAAACGTTGTATTGCAGGACCGGGACAGTGGGTAAACATTGACAAAATGGGCAATATATACGTGGATGATGAGCTGCTTAATGAACCTTATATAGTTGAAAAGGCTCTTGGCGCGTGTGACATCAAATTACCTTATCAGGTGCCGGAAAATATGTGGTTTGTAGTGGGAGACCATCGTGCCACATCCATAGACAGCCGTAACAGTACGGTGGGGTGTGTCGCTGAAAAACAGGTGGTCGGGAGAGTTGTCTACAGAATATGGCCACTGGATAAAATCGGTCCCCTTAAATAATCGGCAGAGCGATACAAAAAAGCGGGATGATGGTAGATGCGGTAATGGAACCCAAATATCTTCACAACCCAAATCGTCGTAGAAAATATCATATGGTAGGCAATGGAAACAGCAAAATACTTTCTTTTTTCAGGAAGTGTGACAAAATATTACGACCGGACAGGATAAATTGTACTAAAAAATCTGTATTCAACAACATCTTGTGCCTTCAAATAAAAAAATGCAAAATTTCAAACAAATAGTACTAAAGTATTGCAAACAGAACGGAAATATTGTAATATAGTAGTACATAAAAGTATAATAATTTGATAATTTAAATTTTGGGTGAAGAAGGGGTGAATCCCGTGGATGTAGGACAGAAGAAAATGCGGCTGGGCGACATCTTAATCGACAGCGGCGTAATCAATGAAGAAAAATTACAGAAGGCACTGGAACTTCAGAAGGGAACAGGACGCAGGTTGGGAGAAGTTCTTTTAGATGAAGGGCTGGCCAATGATGAAGCGATTGCCAAAGCACTTAGTGAACAGCTTGGCATCGACATGATAGAGATAAACAACATAGCGATTCCGCAAGAGATTATCGAATTGGTGCCGGGAAGTGCACTGAAAAAATTAAAAGCAATTCCCTTTGAATACGGAGATGGACTTAATACCCTCCGTGTGGCGATGGCAGATCCTTTGGATATGGGGGCCATGGACGATATTTCCATTATTACCAATCTGCAGGTAGAGCCTGTGGCGGCAACGAACCGTGGTGTTATGCTTGCGCTGGATCGTTATTACGGACAGATAGATGTGCAGAATGCTCTGGAGGCTTATACCAAGGAAAGGGCAGATGAGTTTTCCGAACAGGAAGACATGCTTAGTGATGATGTCAACAGCTCTCCTATCGTATTACTGGTTAAGGAGATGATTGATCAGGCAGTCAGACAGAGAGCTTCCGATATACATATTGAACCCATGGAACGTCAGGTCCGTGTCAGATACCGTATTGACGGTGCACTTTTTGAAAGAGCATGCTATCACAGACAGTTGCTTGCAGCCATTTCAGCCCGTATTAAGATTATCGGCGGTATGGACATCTCCGAAAAGAGAAAACCGCAGGATGGTCGTATCACACAGGTGGTGGATCGTATGGAATACGATATCCGTGTATCCGTCCTTCCTACCGTATACGGTGAAAAGATAGTAATGCGTCTTACTTCCAAGAATGCACTTACGAAAGAAAAAAGCCAGCTGGGTTTCAAACCGGCTGAATTGAAAAAATTTGACCACATTTTGTCAAACCCACACGGCATCCTGCTTGTAACAGGACCTACCGGTAGCGGTAAGTCCACTACCCTTTACACGGCACTTAGTGAGTTAAACACGGAAGATGTTAATATTATTACTGTAGAAGATCCGGTGGAGGCAAATATTGATGGTGTTAATCAGGTACATGTAAATCCGAAGGCGAACCTGACCTTCGCATCAGCCCTTAGAAGTATCTTGCGACAGGACCCTGATATTATCATGATTGGTGAAATCCGAGACGGTGAGACCGCATCCATAGCGGTACAGTCTTCCATTACAGGACACATGGTAGTTAGTACCTTGCATACGAACAGCGCAGCAGGAACCATTACCCGTTTGGAAGACATGGGAATAGCACCTTATCTGATAGCAGACTCGGTAGTAGGTATCATTGCACAGCGTCTGGTAAGAAGATTGTGTCCTGCGTGCCGTAAACCTGTCATGGCAACGTCGGAACAAAAAGAACTTTTGTGTATTCCACAGGAACAGAATCAAATGATTTACGAGCCTTGCGGATGCCCGAAATGCGATCAGACCGGTTTCCATGGGCGGATTGGTGTTTATGAAATCATGGAAATGACACCGGGATTAAAAACAATTATCAGTAAAAACGGCGGAGCCGAAGAAATAAAAGAACAGGCGTTAAAAGAAGGCATGCATACGTTAAGGATGAGTGCGACCCAGTATGTACTGGAAGGTGTCACTTCCATCAACGAGATGATGAAGGTATCCTTTGATATTTAACAGCTGATGGAGGAGTAACAGAAATGGCAGTATTCGCATACGAGGCGATTAATCCGGCCGGCAAAGAGATAAAAGGAACAATAGAAGCAAATACGATAGAGCTTGCAAGAGGAGAACTTCGCAAGCAGGGAGTTACCATCATAAAACTGGGGGAACAGAGTGTTCTTACCAAAGATATTGAATTTGATTTCGGTGGCATGCCGTCCACCAGGGATTTGAGTGTACTCTGCAGACAGTTCGTAAGTATGACCAGAGCCGGTGTTAGTATTCTCGAAGCAATTAAGATGCTTTGCGAACAGACAGAAAATAAGAAATTACAGAAAGCACTTGTACAGGTTCGTGTTGATATTGAGAAGGGTGAAGCACTGGCTGCTGCTTTTGCATCACACCCTAAGATTTTCCCGTCCATCATGATTAACATGGTGGCTGCCGGCGAAGCTTCCGGTAATTTGGAAACGGCATTTGAACGTGTGTCGGTACAGCTTGAAAGAAACAATAAGACACAGGCACTTGTGAAGAAGGCAATGATTTATCCGATTGTGGTTTGTATCGTGGCGATAGCGGTTGTAATCGTCATGTTGGTGGTAGTTATCCCTTCATATAGCGCTATGTTTGTGGATTTGGGAACTGAGCTTCCGGCAATTACGCAGATGGTTGTGAATGTGAGTGATTTTATACAGACATGGTGGTATGTCATCGTACCGGTCGTCATCGGAATCGGTGTAGCGTTGAAAACATATGCGGCAACAGACAGCGGTAAGCATGTTTTCGGCAAGATGGCATTAAGCATTCCGGCGATTAAGAATCTGACCGTAAAATCAGCTTCGTCTATGATGGCGAGAACCTTAAGCACCCTGATGGGAGCCGGCGTTCCGCTGATAGAGGCCATCGGTATTGTGGCAGACGTTATGAGCAATATCTGGTACAAGGAAGCCTTGTACAACGTAAAAGAACAGGTAATGCTGGGCGTTCCGCTATCAAAGCCTTTAGAGGACAGCGGTTTGTTTCCTCCCATGGTATATCATATGATCCGTATCGGTGAAGAAGCCGGTAGTACGGAGGAAATGCTTGACAAGCTGGCTGACTACTATGACGAAGAAGTGGAAATGGCGGTACAGTCTTTAATGGCAGCCCTGGAACCAATGATTATTATCGTGCTGGCAGCGATTGTGTGTGTACTCCTTGGAGCGGTACTGGCACCTATGATGACTATGTACGAAGCACTTGATAACTTATAATTGAATTAAACATTTCCGGTAGGGCGGAAGGTTTAAGATAAAAATAAAATTTCATAAAAAGGAGAGGTTTATTATGAGCAGAGAATTAAGAAAAGAAACAGCTAACAAGGGTTTTTCACTTGTGGAATTAATCATCGTTGTTGCTATCATGGCAGTATTAATCGGTGTATTAGCTCCCCAGTACATGAAGTACGTTGAGAGAAGTAGAAACTCAACAGATAACTCTAACTGTACAGCACTTGAAAATGCACTTATGGTATGGGGTTCTGAAACAGACATCCCTGCCGGCGAAACAGCATTTGTAGCAGATGCGGGCGGTAGTTCAATTACAGTTACAAGGGCAGCTGCACCTGCCATTGCAGGCACAAACGCTGCTGCAATTCAGAGTGCATTGGATAATGCAGGTATTGACACGACCAATTTGTTCTGCGAAAGCCAGACTGCATGGACACAGTATGTCATTACGGTTACGGTAGCTACTGACGGTGTTGTGACAATTTCTCATACATATTCATAAGTTTAATTGAGTACAGTCTGATTTAAGAAAGGACACGCAAATGCTTTCGACAATGCTTCTTTACATAATAGTGTTCCTCTATGGAATCGTGATAGGTAGCTTCTTGAATGTGTGCATTTACAGAATACCTCAGAAAGAGAGTATTGCAAAGGAAAGGTCTCATTGTATGAGCTGTGGGTATCAGCTGAAATGGTATGACTTAGTACCCCTGTTTAGTTACCTTTTCTTAAAAGGCAGGTGTCGCAAATGTAAAAAGGCAATCTCCATTCAGTACCCCATAATTGAGGCACTGAATGGAGTGCTTTATATCCTGGTTTTTGCAGAATACGGACTGAGCGTGCAAACCCTACTGTATTGCTTTTTGTTTTCTGCACTGGTTACACTGAGTGTAATCGATTTCAGAACATATGAGATTCCTCTGGGAATCAACCTGTTTATACTGGCATTGGGGCTGATTCGTGTTATTACCGACTATACGAATTGGCCGAGTTACGCAATCGGCCTCGTATGTGTCAGCGGATTTTTATTTTTGATTTACTGGTTTTCACAGGGACGTGCCATTGGAGGCGGCGATGTGAAACTGATGGCAACCTGCGGTCTTTTGGTTGGCTGGAAGCTTATATTGATAGGATTCTTGGCAGGGTGCATCATAGGTTCTGTGGTGCATTTGTTGCGCATGAAAATAAGCAAAGAAGGGCACGTTTTGGCAATGGGTCCCTATCTTTCTATAGGTGTAATGGTGACTGTTCTGTGGGGGGAACAGTTTTTGACGTGGTATTTGAGTTGCTTGGGGTTTTAAAAACGAAAATAACAGATTAGTTGATATAGATAAAAGCATGAGATAAAACATATACATAAGGAAGGAATTGTATAGTATGGCAAAAGTACTAAGTATGGAAATAGGCGCTTCGCTGATTCGTTTTTGTGAAGTGGACTATAAACAAAAGAATCCGAGAGTGTACAAAAAATTAATCGTCGAAACACCGGAAGGCGCAGTCAGAGGTGATGCGATTACGGTGGATGATGAACTGGTGGCAATGGTAAAGGCAGCATTAAAAGAAAACCGTATTACCACCAAAAAAGTAGTATTTGTAATGAATTCTCCCAAAATTGCCAGCCGTGAAGTGGTGATCCCGTTTGTGAAAGCCGGCAAGGTGCCGGACATTATCAATGCAAATGCATCCGATTATTTTCCGGTGGATATGGAGCAGTACGAGCTGGGATATTCCATTACGGGAACGATGCAGGATGAAAACGGTGCCAGGCAGTATGCAGTGCATGTACTGGCAGTTCCAAAGGCTATTACGGAAGGCTACTATGAACTGGCAAATGCTTTGGGATTCAGCGTGGAAGCACTGGATTACGGTGGAAACAGTATGTATCAGGCGGTGCGCAGACAGTGCGATACCGGTGTGCAGATGCTGATTAAAATTGATGAAAAAGCCACCACGGTTACGATTTTGAATGATAGTGCGATTGTACTGCAGCGTACGGTCTCTTACGGTATCAATGAAGCGGCCGCTCTGCTTATGAATTCTGCAGCATATCAGGGAAGTACCTATTTACAGGCACTTGATGTATTAAGAGAGCAGAATTGCTTCGCAGAGGAATTCGTCATGGATGATGATGATTTCCTTGATATGGACATGGAAACTGAAGGCAGCATGTCTTCAACGGTCATTGAGGAGGTGAAGGCATCCCTCGATGCCATGGTAACCGGTATTTCCCGAGTGGTGGATTATTATAATTCCAGAAATGACGGTGCGGAGATTGAAAGTGCATATGTAACCGGTCTTGGAAGTATCTGTAAGGGTGTATGCGAGTTCCTTTCAGGTGCACTGGGCGTGCATGTAACGGAACTTCAGGAGCTTGAAGGGTTCAAACTGGATAAGGTATTCAGGAACGAAAGTGTTGGTCCTTATTTGTCATGTATCGGCGCAACCATTTCACCCATGAGCTTTGTAAAAACCAAGACAGAAAAAAAGAAAATTGAAATAGTACCGAAGCAGGGGACCATGACGATTATTTCTGTTGGTGTTTTTGCAGCCGGCATTTTGATGGCAGTAATACTGGCTATATTGGCAACCAATGAATTGTCAAATGCGGAAAAGGAAAACAGCAAACTGCAGGCAAGAGTGGAAGAACTGCAGGCATTGCAGGAGATTTATGCGGATTACTTACAGCAGCTCTACACGCAAAGAAAGCTGACTTACTTATATGAAAGTACAGTACTTCACAACGAAGAGCTTGTAGCTTTCATTGAAGAAATGGAAGAAAAGATGCCTTCCAGCCTGAATGTGCAGTCCATGATTGCGGACAATGAGGGTGTGACGCTGACATTAACTGTTAGCAATAAAAAGGATGCGGCGAAGCTGATTCAGCAATTCCGGACCTTTGAGTCGGTTGCAGACGTGAAAGCCTCCTCCATTGAAGATTCAGGAGCTGTTATGGCAGGGGAACCGTTAGAAGAAGCACCTATGGTTTCCTTTGCAGTTAACATTATTTATAAAGGTTCAGCGGATGATACGACGTCTGCTTCAGATGCACAGGCATCAGAAGCACAGATGCCGGATGGACAGGCAACTGACGAAACGGCAGAACAGCCGGCAGAATAACGGATAGGAGAACAGGATATGAAAAATAATAAAAATGATATACAGATTTTATTAATAGCGTTGGGTATTCTGATTGCGGTTCTTGTCTGGCAGTTCTTCTACAATCCGAACATGGAAGAAGCGGCACTTGTAAAGACAGAAAATGAAACCTTAAGACAGACCATTATTGAGATGGAAGTCTTAGAAGTAAACAAGGATACATATGTAAAAGACATTGCAACCATGAAAGAAGAATGCGATGAGATTATTGAACTTTTTTCCTCGTATCTTACCCTTGAGGATGTTATTATGTATCTTTACGACATGGAAAATGTAGCACAGAATCAGGTAGTAGTACCGGCTATTGCATTTAGCGAAGCAGTGGAAGTTCCTTATGAAGAAGAACTTACCGTAGGTGACTATACGTTGGAGGATGACGGAATACGATTGATGGATTCGGCAGAAACCATCACGCTTACCACTACCTACAGCGGACTTAAGAATGTCATTAATTATATCTATGAGATGCCGACAAGAAAGGCTATCAGTGAAGTGAACCTTTCCATTGATGACAACGGTTATTTAAGTGGAACAATCAGTACTGATTTCTATGCACTTCTTGGAACAGAAAAGATGTATACGCCGATAGAGATTAATGGTGTATCGCTTGGTAAGAATAATATTTTTGGTGTACTTGAAAGAAACATGGCATCACGGACAGCAGAGGAAGAAACTGCGGAAGAAACAACGGAAGACTAAAAAGATGCCGGAAACAGACCGGTGATAAACAAGTAAGGAGGAAAGGAGGGAATATGGCGTGAAAAAGATGGATGACAAAGGATTTACGCTGGTGGAATTATTGATTGCCGTTACCATCCTGGCAATTGTAGTGGTTCCCATGTTTAACAGTATTGTAAGTGCTTTCCATATCAATGCCCGAAGCCGTGATGCTCTTCGCACAACGACTCTGGCACAAAATGAAATGGAAATATTTGAAAAAGAGACGATAGAGAGCCTTTCCAATCCTGCCGGATACGCTTATTCCGCTTCCAATCCGACCGGATATCAGGTAACGGGACCTGATACAGACGGTATTTATGTTTTTGAGCGTCGGGGAGTTGTCAACAATACGGGAAAGGCATATGATATCAGAATAACGCTTGACCCCCAAAAAACGGATGCCAGTGACAGATATTATACACAAAACACGACAGCATTACTTGCCATGAATACCATAAGCAATCGTGACAGCGGTGCTTATGTGCAGGAAGTACGTACAGAAAGCAGTACATCCGATCAGGATTCTCTTGCATATCTTCATTTTGTGAATAACTTAACGACCCTGGCACAACTCGTAGGGATTTATACCACGGATTTTTTTGAAAGTATGTTGAATCGTACAATAACGGTCGACATTGAAAAATACACAGCTGCGGGTGAAACCTATACGCGGGCAAGTGTTAATTATGATTATACCTATGACTATCCCAATGTAGTGCGTGATGATGCAAAAGTATATAATGTAAACAGTATTATTTTTGATAATTCGCAGTCGCTTGATGCTTCCGGAAATCCGATTGAATTAAAGAGTATCTATCTCTTTTATGCTCCACGTTATCTGGCAGGCAGCAACGGATTAGCCCAAAAAGAGAAAATTATTATCAATAATAAAGATGGATTGCCGATTGATATTTATTTAATCCGTCAGGATATATTGAACGCTGCAAATACGGTAGAAACAGTGCCTGCCACATACAAACCGTCTATTACAATCAGCGACGTGATTACATCCGGGAAGACAGCCGGAAAATATCATACTAATTTGAATTTTGGCACAGGCTCCGCCCCCGGTTCCGTGATAAAATTAGAACTGCTGGATGAGAATGGAAGCGCATCCGGTAAAATCGGTTCTGATGCTTTCCAGGCGATGGGGCTGGTTTCTTTAGATGCGACAGAGTATAAGGATCGTATCTATAGCATGAAGGTGGAAGTGTTTGATGAAGGGGCAAATTTTAATACAGATTCACCACTTACGACCATAACGGGTACTAAGCTTGAGTAATAAGCATAGGAAGGTAGTGCAGCATGAACAGAAAGAGAATTAAGAGAAAATTGCATAAGGATAACCGGGGTTCGGGACTTATCATGGTCCTTATTATGATTGCATTTCTTGGAATCCTTTCGGGAATTTTGTTGTTTGCAGCATATGGCGGTTATCAGATGCGCCTGATTGACAAGCAGGGAAAGGCCAACTTCTATACGGCTGAATCGGTTTTGGACGAAATCAATGTCGGACTGCAGGTACAGGTGTCCAATGCTCTTTCGGATGCCTACAGTGATGTTATGGTAAATTATTCCCTGTATGGAACGGCCGAAGTGCGTACACAGAAGTTGCATAAAAAGTATTACGGAACGTTACAGTCTCTGGTACAGGGAGGAACCGGTGCCACATACAACATTCATTTGCTGAGAGGTTTTGTTTCGCCCGAACTTTTGGGAGATGGTGCTTCTGCTGACGGAAGCCGTGATCATTTCGGCACGTATGGTGCAATCGTTGAATCTAATATCAAAAATAGTGCAGGAAATGATGTATATACACTTGCACTGAATGAAAATGGTATTGTGTTAAAGGATTTAAGGGTTACCTATGTGGATGAGAAGGGCAATGTGTCCATTATTTCAACAGATATCCGTTTGGCGTTACCGGATGTCAGTTTTTCTGAGAGCTCCACATTCCCTGATTTGAGTGGCTTTTGCTTTATCGCAGATGAAACGGCAAAGGTTGGCAACAGTGTTGTGGGAGGCAGTGTTACGATAAACGGCAGTGCTTATGCAAAAGATGTGCAACTCGGAAAACAGATTGGATATGATCACACAGGTAATCCTTATAATTTTCAGGGCACACCGGTCAGATTTATCGGCTCTTCCACACCGGGAAGTGAGAATCTTTGTCTGGTAGCGAAAAATCATATCATCATTGAAAATGCTGTTTTAGAAACGACTTCAACTGATTTATGGTGTAAGGATATAGACGTAAATTCCTCGGATGTGATGCTGGAGGGAAATACCTATGTCAGGAATGATGTGAATATAAACGGAATTGGAAGTCAGTTAAAGCTTTCCGGTATGTTTGAAGGATATGGCACGAATTTAAATAATGCAGATGCAAGCAGTGCTATCGTAGTAAATGGCAGAGAGAGCGTTTTAGACTTTTCTGCACTGAAGCTTATGTATATCAGCGGTCATACTTTTGTTTCCACTTCCACAAGCGGTTTAAAGACGGATGTTGACCTTGCAACGGATGTAAATAAGGATTTCCTGATGGGAGAATCAGTTGCCGTTAAGAGTAATCAGTTGATTTATCTGGTACCGCCTGAGGCTTTAGGATGTGACAAAACGACAGGAGAATCATTATTCTCAAGTAATCCGATGACTATGACGCAGTATCAGACCCTTGTGGATAATCCGGATAAGTACGAGATTTTGAAGGCTGATGAGCCGATAGCTGCCCTTGATAATAATACGCTTGGCAGTTATATGGCACTGCGTACGATGCCTGATGGCAGTACGGGTTATGCTCCCGTTAAAATGGTAAGACAGACAGGCACAGGAGTAAATCTGGTTTATTTTTACATGGATTTTAAAAATGCGAGTGCGGCTAATGATTTTTTTGTAGATTATTACCGTATTAATGCAAGTGAGGTAGACAAATATACGCGCCTTTATGCAGAGGCAATTAAGATGCCCACCGGTCTTGATACACGATTTTATTTGGCGGGGAATGTCCTGACATATGAGAATGAGGCCTCAGCCGGTGTGATTTTGTCCGCGACGGATGACGATTTGTCGGTGCAAAATGCCGAGGAACGTATGATACAACGTAGTGATACTTTTGCAGCACTGATTGCTAAAATGGTAAAAAATCTGGTATTGTTAACGCCGGAGGAACAGACAAGAGATGTATTTGCCAATGTAATAGATGAAACAGCCCTGATAGAAATGGTAGATGCACTTGACCCGGTTCATAATACATATACTCTGGTATCAGCAGACGGTTCTAAAAAGGTAGTTTTAAGTAAAGGCGATTATCTGGTTACACCGGCAGATGATGATGTACGTATGATTATTTGTTGTGGAGATGTTCGTTTAAAAGAAGATTTCAAGGGACTGATTATTGCCGGCGGAAATGTGATTATCGGAGATGAAACGGATAATGACACAAATGTGGAGCTTGAGCCCCTAACCAATGCTGAATTTTCCGAGCTTTTGCTGATTCATGAAAATGATGCGGGCGGTATGGCACGTTATGTATTGGATGTATTTCGTGATGGTGTCAATCAGGCACATGGCGGTACGGTTTTAGGAGATACAGGCACAAAAGAAGTTGTTTTGGCGGATTTGATTATTTATGAACGCTGGAGTAAGCAGTAAGGAGTCCTGACGGATGCGTGACAATAAGGGATATTCATTAGTTGAAATAGTGGTAGTAGTGGCAATTATAACAATTGTCGGCGGATTGCTTGGTTATACCTTTAATATGGTGTTTAACCAGCAGGCACGTGAATGTGCCAATAATATAAGCACGTCACTTGATAAAGCTAAGAATTAT
This sequence comes from uncultured Lachnospiraceae bacterium, assembly GCA_964458255.1. GTDB lineage: Bacteria > Bacillota > Clostridia > Lachnospirales > Lachnospiraceae > Suilimivivens. Next base: position 19,516 of record CAYWHY010000002.1, read on the forward strand.
GCACTGACAAGGTCGGGGAGCAGCAGTGCTTATATGGAACTTTATAAGGAAGTGGACGGCGATTATATGATACGCCATTATGAGCCTGTAAATCCGATTGACCCGGCTTCGGGATATGTCATGTTTGAAGAAAAGACTGTCGGCAGCAAAGCGGTTAAGATTACCTGCTATTTACAAAATGGCGATATTCGGGGCATTACGGATGCACAGGGGATGCGGATATATTATAACCGTGTCAGTGGCGCATTTGAAAAGATTGAAATGATAGATGCAAGCCGGAATGTGACGCAGACAGATAACTGTACGGTAATAGAGATTAAAAGAGGCGCACAATATAATATTACGCTTACCATACCGACAGGTAAGCATAAACTTGAAAGAATCAGTTGATGGAAAGAAAACATGTATGAAAGATAATAAAGGTTTTACATTAATTGAATTAATTGTTTCGATAGCAATTCTGGGTCTGATTATGGCATCTGTAACAACTGTTATCGCGTATGTATCAAGGACCTTTGTCAGGGGGAGTGCAGATGCAAATATGCAGCGTGAATCCCAGATGGTAATGAATCAGATAGAAAACCTGATAGTGGATACAAACGGCGGCGTGTCTTATGATGATTCAGTTGCCGATGTGAAGTCATTAAAGCTGTATCGTGCAGAAGATGACGGCGCAGGAAGTACACTATACACGGAAGAGGTTATTGCCTGGTCAGCTTTGACAGAAGAAATCCTTTATTCCAAGTACAATGTAAAATACAATGCAATTACAGATGATTATACACGTGATACGACAATCTATGAAGATCAGCTGCTTGCACAGTATATCAGTGATTTTGAAGTGAATATTGATGATTTTGTGACAGAATATACAAAAGACGGGATTCCGATAGATATTGTAAGATCCGTAATAATAAAAATGGGATGTAAGGACAGCTCCGGTAATGTGACTTACAGTACAAGCCCGGTTATTACACTTCGCAACCGTATGATGAAGAGCAACAGTCCGACGTTGATTTTTGAAAACACACCGACGCAGACAGATACTTTGGCAGTTTATATGTCATCCTATGATGCCCTTGCAGTGGAAACGATACGTCAGCCTGTTCAAAATGGTGCGACAGTCGTAAATCCGGGAGAAACATATAAGCTTTATGTTATGGTAAATGATGCAAATGATGTTAATGCATATGTAAATTGGACACTCGAGGGGAGCAGTTCTTCCAGCTCGGTGAATGCAGACGGAATGTTGTCAGTAGCTGCAGATGAGACAGGCGGTTTGCTGACTGTCATTGCTACCTATAAGGATAATCCAAATAAACAGGCAAAAGCATTGCTGAAGGTAAATTAAAGTGATTTTGATAACTGTACATGGTATGTGAGAGTAGTGGGAGTTGAAACATGAAGAAGAAAATTTTGAAACCGGCTGTTGCAGGATTAAGTCTGCTGCTGGCAGGAACAATCATAACAAATGCCGTAAGAAACCGTATGATGGAAGCAGAGGCGGCAGAAACCTTATTGGGAATTCAGAAGCTGATTGCAGAAGTGGAAGCTGAGTATCAGGCAACTGCCGAAAAGTATACAATTCTGGAAATCGTGCCGGATCGCAGTGCGGCTGAAATCGGCTATCTTTTTGATGGATATGAACCGGCGCTTAGCGTATGGAATGATGAAGAGATGCGTTGGGTTGACTGGAGAGAACAGCTAATCATGCTTGATACGCCTGAGGAACGTAAGAACCTGGTTGAAAATACATTAAAGCCGAGACTTCAGGCATATCATGATAAACTCAATGCAATGGGAATCGAGGAATATCCGGTTGATTATGTGAAAGATTCTTATGAGGAAAGTGCAACGCCGGAGGATGGTTATGAGCGTATTGAAATATCGGATGCCAAAAAACGTGGTTTTTTTGCGTGGCTTGGATTAAATGGTGAAGGTGTTGGGGAATCGGAAACACCTGAAGCGACGCCCGCAGAGGGGGAACAGCCGCAGGAACCGGTACAGTCGCCCGCAGAGGGAGAACAACCGCAGGAACCGGTACAGTCGCCCGCAGAGGGGGAACAACCGGAAAATCCGGGAGCAAGCCCTTCGTCAACGCCGGAAAATGGCAGTAATGGAAACGAGGCAAATACGAATCGATATCATTTAACATTTAAAAACCTGCTCGAACTAACCGAGCCAAATTACAGCGGGAAAGCATATAGGGCAGATGAAGAGCATGTTTTGCGAATCGTAGGAAGCAACGAAACAGCTAATGGCACTATCATGGCGGATCATGTACAGGATGACTGGCCGGTATATCAGTTTGATCCGGTAACGCAGACTTACAAATTTGCCGGCTGGTGGGGGGACATCAAGGGACAAGTGACAATCGGAGGACCTCAGGAATCACTCTCACCGTCTGCCTCAGCAGACCCGAATGCAGCCACAGATCCGAATGCAGCCACAGATCCGAATGCAGCCACAGACCCGAATGCAGCCACAGATCCGAATGCAGCCACAGATCCGAATGCAGCCACAGACCCGAATGCAGCCACAGATCCGAATGCAGCCACAGATCCGAATGCAACGGCTACACCGGAACAGAGTGCGAAGGGTGTGATCCCTACAACGACGCCCTATGCAATAGGAGAACATCGGTTTATGCTGTTTACAAGTGTGGAAGTAGCAGAGCCTACAGCTACACAGTCAGCAGAGCCTACAGCTACACAGTCAGCAGAGCCTACAGCCACACAGTCAGCAGAGCCTGCAGGTACACCGGAATCAGGCGAGATGCCAACGGTAACACCGACAATCCGGCCAAGTGAGTCACCTTCGGTTTCGCCGAGTGCAACACCAATTGTAAGTGAAACACTTATGGCCACTGCAACACCGACATTGCTTCCAAGTGAGACACCGAGTGCAACGCCTGATTCGAGTGCAACGCCGACAATTTTACCAAGTGAGTCACCTTCGGTTTCACCAAGTGCAACGCCGACAATTTCACCAAGTGAGTCACCTTCGGTTTCACCAAGTGCAACACCGATTGAAGGAATACAGATGAGTGATCCGTCTGCCTATTATATTGTACCTTTTATCAATGTGTATGATACGGGAGAATTGAACTATGCAGATATCTATTTAGTTGATGATATCGTAAAATGCGATACAGGACATTATCGCTTTTTCGACAATGAGGAATATGGTGAGTATATTTTTGGAGCGGAAGCTATTTATTGTAAGAATACCTTTGTTAACAATGAATGGTTTAGAAGACATGTTTTAAATATGGAAAATAATCCGGCAACGTTTGCCTCTTTCCCGGTAAATGTAATTACAATGACTCCGGCTGAGCTTGAACAGGCGTTTGAGACGAATCAATTTCCGGACTTTGACTTCTTATACCTGAATTCCGGAAAGACAGCGGAGAGTACGACAACAGAGGGGACTACAGCAGGTGGCATCAGCTACAGTGCAAATACAGATTTAAGCGAGCGTGTGACATGGCAGCTTTTTTCATCAGTTTATGAGAAAGCACTTCCCTGTCTGATAGACGGTAATATTATATTTACACAAGAGAGCGGTTCCGGTAATGGAGCTGCGCAGGAGGGTATGACAGAGGAAGCGGTGTCTGCAGGTGTCATTGTCAGTAGAAATGAAAACCTGGCAGGTACCAATATCTTCAGATTATGTCTTGTCTTATCCCAGGATCCCGTGCCGGAAGTGATTGAAGGTGATTTAGATGTACTTTGGGGAACATTGCCTTACGGTTATGAGGACGGAAACTTTGTAACAGATCATGTGTACACTCATACCGGAAAGTGGTCTGTCATTAATGACGATTTCTGGGAACCTACACTTTATGATGGAGATAAGGAAAATGCCGAAGTTTCTCCGGGCTTTAGAAAGGTACTTGATGAGATAGAACTTGAAAACCTGTATCGCGAGGCAGATACATCAGGTGATTACGGACAATTGCCGACAGATATTTCACAGGCGATTTCGGTTCGTCACATTATGAATTATAAGAATCACAGAGATGTTGAACCGAAAGAAACAATTAGCGTATTGGAAATTCATCCGGCACTTGCCGATGAAAGGGATTTAACATTAGAGCAGATACAGAAATGGGCTCCTGAAGTAAAAGAGGTTAACACGACGCTCATTACAACGGCGGAGTTTATCGGTAAGATTGAGACGCTGAATGATAAGTACGATTTGATTTACATAGGTTCTTCAACCGATCACATGAATCTGTACGAACAGGGAAATACAAGATTCAATGACCCCGGTATGGATGGATTAATTTATTATAATATCGGAGATTTGCGTGTAGGCAACTTAATGCTGTCAGGATTGCTCGATACAGAGTATAAAAATGGTGACAGAACAGAGGGAACTTATCATTATAACTTTGTAAGATATGGCGGAAATGATATCACGGATGAAAAGAGGAAGGCTTTGCTTTCGTTCCTTGACGGTTCCTATCCGGTTATTGTATCGGATGATTTATTTACACCGCCTGTAAGAGTATTTGATGAACATAATCAAACCGGCTTTGCTGTTTCTTTTGGAGTAGGTGAATATGATAGTGAAGTATTGGATGAGATGGGGATAAATGATAGAATAAGCTCACTTGAAATCAAGGAGGGCTACACGGTGGATGCATGGTGGGACAGCAGATTCGCGGGAAATCATTTTACCTGGACAGGATCACAGCAGTTAGGAGGAAGTTCTAACCGGATATCGTCGTTTAAGGTTACGGAAACAGGCAAAGCTGTCAGAACCGTTGATGAATATACCGTTGATAACTGTACTTATATGTATCAGTTTTTAGATGAAGCACTCTCAGAAGACTATACCAACTTCTTTGCGTTGAGTGATTTGGGAGAAACGTCTTCGGAACTCTTCCAGTTTTATTTAAACCGTCCGAAGGCTGATATTGTTAATTTCTCTACAAACGGAGATATTGGATATTCCGAACAAAATGATGTTTATTATGTAAATCCGACAAACAACAGATATTATCTCGAATACAACTTTGCAATTGAGAATAAAGGTACGGCAAGCCGTGATACGAGATATGAATGTAATCTGTACATCGATGTCAATGCGGACGGTAAATTCTCTGCCAGTGAGGCAGTAGAAGACTTTACCATTACAAGCGGCTCAGGCATGGTGGATGCTGACAACCTGTATGCAGATACGACTTATTCCATATCCCGTGAGGTTATGGATGAGTATAAAGGTGTTTTGCCATGGAAGGTAGAAGTGCGTCAGGTAAATAACGCGAATATTTATGCGGCACAAACAGGATTTACCAAGCTGCTTGGTCTTGAGGCAGAGCCGATTAATATTATTCAGATTACCAAAAACGGTATGGACGTTTTGAATTTGGAAACGGAGATTGCAGACGAAAACAGTGCATTTCATACATTGATTTATGGTGGTTATGATGATAGTAATATCTGGTGTGAAGGCATCACACAGGAGTTTGATCTGAATGTAACGTGTGTCAGCGTAAATGAATTTGAGCAACGTTACGCTGAAAATGAGGATTATCTGAACAGCTTTAACATGTTGATTTTGGGATTCTCTGACTTGTATGATGATTTCTCGGGAGATAATACAAGAGGTCCTATGAGTGCCATTGTAAACTTTATTAACAGTGGCAAGAGTGTACTTTTTGCGCATGATACAACATCATTTGTTAACTACCCGGTAATAGATGATGAACCCGGTAAGGCATATCTTTCCAGAACGGCTTTAAATGCCTTGACAAGAGAGACGACTTCTGCACGGTTTGCAGTAGGTCTGAATACATATGTAAGACCGCTGGTAGGTATGGACCGTTACGGAATACAAATGTCTTCAGCGTCTGAGTTGTTAAAACAGGGCAGAGTGCTGACGGGAGGCGAACTAAGAACTGTACAAAATACAGGGAAGGATGTTGCGTATAAGCATAGAAGCGGACGCACAGAGACGGTTCCTGAAGTTCATGGATTTACGTATATTGTTATTAACGGATGGGATTCAAAGTTTGACGAGGACAGTGGTAATAATGTGGATGATGTTATAAACACATATGCACAGGAATATTTATTTGCCAATAATAATGAAGCAAGAGAAAAACTGGGACGTACAGGAGATTTTACAAATACATATCGAAACATCCGATATGACAAAGTATATCCGAATTATCGTGGATATCAGGCAGAAGATGAAAATTCCCATGGTGAATTATCAAGCGATAGCAGTGGTGCGGTAGATAAGTTGTCAGTTTCGCAGGTAAATCAGGGGCAGATTACAGAGTATCCGTATAAGATTAAAGAGAACTTCACGGTGGCATCAACCCATGGACAGTATTATGAACTGGACTATACGGCAGATGATGATGATGATGGACAGAGTGACCTGGTAGTATGGTATTGTCTGGGAAAAAGAGATATAGGAAGTGCGGATGGAGGACACTGGGATACCGTATACTCGCAGTCACCGAATGATGTTCGCAATAACTATTATATCTATAACAAAGGTAATATTACCTATACAGGTATGGGACACTCTGCGAAAAATGAAAAATACACTTGGGAAGAAGCAAAGCTGTTTATTAATACCATGATTGCTTCTTACAGTGCAGGTATTAAGTCACCGATTGTTGAAATCAAAGAAAGCGGTGTGCCGGGAGCAGCAACCATGCAGGTAATGTATCGGTACTTTGATAATTCAATTGATACAGATGGTGATACTGTTGGTGATAATTTTGGACTGACTGACGAAGTGACGGAAGGAGATTCCGAGAAGATATACTTTACAGTTCGCGATATTAACCTGGTAAAAGGTAGCAGAGCCATTGCAATCAATGCATATTATGATGCTTACGACGGTGTGGCACCTACTAAAACGATCAGAATAGATGGCGAGGAAAAAGAGGTTGTAGAAATTGTGCAATCCACCGGTCAGGTATATAATGCCATTACGGATGCCGCGACTGATGCAGATAAGCTGGAAAGTGGTGTTGTTTATTATATTAATGTACCCAAAACGGTCTTGTCAGGCGGCGGTGATGCGTTTACTCTTTATTTTGAAACATGGAGTGTGCTTACCAATAACAGAACAGCCAGTGAAAGCGGCGTGCCGCAGGTATATACGACAGAGAAGTCGTACACATCACTGGATGTAATGAAGATTTATCTGTTTGATATCAAATAAAAATATAATTGGCTAAAAACAAGAAAAGAGGCGGCAGATATTGTCGCTTCTTCTCTTGTGTAAAAAGGAATATACGGATAAATGGCAGAAGCGGTTAAATACATGATAAATGGGATAAACTATACTAAAAAAGGAGAGAACAATGAGAAAGGGAGTTTTTATATTATTTGGCAGTGTTTTACTTGCGGGATTGTGCGGATGTGATGGCGCGAATCATGAAGTACATGAACCGAAAGAGGAACCCGTAGCAGTCGCAGATGCAACCACGCTTTTGACAGAAGTATGGAGTACCTATGAGGAAGAAGAACGTTTCCCGATTACCGGCGGAGATTATGACAATGCAGTCACAGATGCACCCGGGAAGTATGATATTTCCAAGGCCGAGGATATGGATTCGGCATTGGGACTTCCTAAGGAGTGTGCAATGTTGATTGATGATGCAGCCTCCATACGTCATATGATGAATGTTAATACCTTTACCTGCGGCACTTTTCATGTGACGGATGCAGCAAAGCTGCAGACGTTGGCAGATGCCTTAAAGGACAGTATTATGAACAGACAATGGATGTGTGGTTTCCCGGATACATTGATGATTGCTTCTGTAGGTGATGCATATGTTGTTTCAGCATTTGGAAATGCAGAAAATATTGAAACTTTTAAGACGAAACTGACTGCACAGTATGAAGCAACAGAGGTAATCTGTGAGGAAAGTCTTTTGCAGTAGGAGAAGAAAATGGTTTTTTCAAGTATACCGTTTTTATATTATTATTTACCATGTGTGCTGGTTTTGTATTTTTTAGTGCCGGAAAGATGGCACAATCATGTGCTTTTGGCAGCTAGTCTGTTTTTTTATGCATGGGGGGAACCGCTTTATGTGTGGCTGATGCTTTTTATGATCATTTTAGGATACGCGGCAGGGATTCTGATTCAAAAAAGCAGGGATGGAAAATATCGTTTTCTGAAGCCGGAAACAGTGCTTTTGGCAGCAGTTATGATTTATGCGGGTATCTTTATTTATTTCAAGTATACAGATTTTTTGATTGATTCTTTTAACGCGGTAACAAAGCTTTCTGTTCCACTGCTGCATATCGTGTTACCGGTCGGTATCAGTTTTTACATTTTTCAGATTATCAGCTATCTGACGGATGTTTTTCGAGGTAAAGTGCCGGCACAGAAAAATATCATTGCACTGGCAACTTATATTGCAATGTTTCCCCAGCTTATTGCAGGACCGATTGTCCGTTACCGTACTGTGGCAGAGCAGATACAGGAAAGAAAAACCACTTTGCTGATGGTGCAGAGTGGCATTTACCGTTTCGTAATCGGCCTTTCTAAAAAGGTACTACTGGCAAATGAACTGGGAGCGTTCTGTGATGTTTTCAGACAGTCCACTGATAAATCCGTACTTTATTATTGGATGTATGCACTGGCATTGACACAATACATTTATTTTGATTTTTCAGGATACAGTGACATGGCAATTGGCCTTGGCAGAATTTTAGGCTTTTCTTTTCCGGAGAATTTTAATTACCCATATATTTCGGGGAGTATAACGGAGTTTTTCCGAAGATGGCATATCTCGTTGGGGTCGTGGTTCAGGGATTATTTGTATATTCCGCTGGGCGGTAATCGTGTATCAGAAATGAAATGGTATCGGAATATTTTAATTGTATGGCTGTTTACGGGACTCTGGCATGGTGCAGCATGGAATTTTGCCATTTGGGGACTTTATTTTGGAGTGCTTCTTATTATAGAAAAAAAGTGGCTGTCAGGTATTTTACAAAAAGCGGGAGTAATCGGACATATCTATGTGCTGTTTTTAGTGGTGGTTGGATTTGTCATTTTTAATGCAGCCGATATGGCACAGGCAGCGGATGACCTTAAGTGTATGTTTGGTATGGGGAGTATTTTGCCGGTTTCAAAAGAAGCATGGTATTACCTTGGGAGCTATGGGGTAACGATGCTGATTGGTCTGGTCGGTTGTACACCGTTGGCAACATGTATGATAAGTAAAATACCGCCACAGGCGGATAATATCCGATTTGTAATACAGACGGTGGGAATCATTGGATTATTGTTGCTTTCAACGGCGTATCTGGTGGATGGCTCTTTTAATCCTTTCCTCTATTTCAGATTTTAGGAGGTGCCCGGGAAAAGATGATAAATAAAGCGAAAATAACCATCATCAGTGTAGGAACGGTGTATTTGTTTCTTGCCCTGTGCTGTATGGGAAAACCGGCAGATAAGTATTCGGTAAGTGAACGGCGCCCGCTCACGCAGAAGCCTGTTTTTTCATGGAATTCCTTTGTTTCAGGAGAGTATGGCAGACAGGTGGAAAAGTATGTAACAGATCAGTTTCCCATGCGGGATAAAGTGCGTTCCCTCAAAACATATTTTTCCATGGGAATTATGAAAAAATCGGACACAAACGGGATTTATTTAAAAGACGGATATCTTTGTGCCATGGAATATCCCATGGATGAGGCTTCCCTTACAAGGGCAGCTGGGATTTTCAGAGGTATATATGATAAGTATTTAAAGGGAACGGATGTAAATGCTTATTTTTCAATTATTCCCGATAAAGGTTATTTCCTTTCGCAGAATCGGTATCTGTCCCTGGATTATGAAGAGTTTTTTGAAAAGATGTATGCCGGAACCGATTTTATGACTGCCATACCAATAGAAGACAGATTGGAATTAACAGATTATTACAAAACGGATACTCACTGGAAACAGGAAAAAATTGTTGATGTGGCTGAAAAAATTGCAGAAAAGATGGGCGTATCCGTATCGGGGAAATATGTTATAAAGGAATCCGATATGCCTTTTTATGGTGTGTATTACGGACAGGCAGCATTGGATGTAAAACCCGATCAAATAAAATACTGTACCAATGATGTGCTTAGGCAGTGCATTGTGTATGATCATGAAAATGACAGGGAAATTAAGCTTTATGACGAAGAAAGGATGACAGGACGCGATCCGTATGAGATGTTTCTGGGTGGGAACCTGTCACTTGTAACAATAGAAAATCCAATGGCAGCTTCCTTAAAAGAACTGGTTGTATTTGGTGATTCCTTCAGTAGAAGTCTGGTGCCTTTTTTGGCAGAGGCTTACAGGAAGGTGACGATGATAGATATCCGCTATCTGCCAGGTGCTGATGTAGGAAACTATGTTTCATTTGGCAATCAGGATGTATTATTTCTTTACAGCACATCAGTGCTGAATAACAGTATTACACTGAAATAAAAAAAGTAATATCCAAAACATGGTTATTATGGTATGATAAACAGGTATACGTCGATTGGAAAAGACGGGATGCATACGGCATTTATATGGTAATGCCAGTAGTAATAAATTCGCGAAAGGATAAAAAATATGAGTAAAGAAAAACATAGGAATTCTTTTTCGGGTTCCGTAGGATTTGTGCTTGCAGCAGCAGGAAGTGCGGTTGGGTTAGGAAATATATGGAGATTTCCCTATTTGGCAGCTAAGGACGGCGGAGGATTATTTTTAGTTGTGTATCTTGTACTTGCGTTAACCTTTGGCTTTGCACTTCTTACAACGGAAATATCAATCGGAAGAAAGACAAAGCAGAGTCCGCTTACCGCTTATACAAAATTGAAATCAGGTTGGGGATTTTTAGGCGGGCTTGCCTGTCTGGTGCCTATGATTATTATGCCCTATTATTGTGTAATCGGTGGCTGGGTTTTGAAATATCTGTTTGCCTTTCTGACCGGGGATGCTGCGCAGACGGCAATGGACGGATATTTTACGGGTTTTATTACGAAAGAAGCAGAACCGATTGTTATGATGCTTATTTTCCTTGGTGTTACTGCATTTATAGTATTGCGCGGGGTTAATAACGGAATTGAGTCCTTCTCTAAGGTACTGATGCCGGTTTTACTGGTACTGGTATGCGGTATTGCTGTATTTGCTTTGACAATCAGTAACACGGATGCAAACGGAGTGACCAGAACAGGCTTGGAAGGATTTAAAATTTATATCATTCCCAACCTTGAAGGAATGACTCTCAAAAGTTTCTTTATGATTATCATGGATGCCATGGGACAGCTTTTCTACAGTCTCAGTGTGGCTATGGGAATTATGATTGCGTATGGTTCTTATGTAAAGGATGATGCCAATCTGGTAAAATCCATTAATCAGATTGAAATTTTTGACACAGTTGTGGCGTTTTTGGCAGGAAGTATGATTATTCCTGCAGTATATACTTTTATGGGAGCAGAGGGTATGTCGTCGGGACCAAGTCTTATGTTTGTTTCCCTGCCTAAGATTTTCGCTGCCATGGGAAAAGCCGGAACGGCAGTAGGCATTCTGTTTTTTGCAATGGTATTGTTTGCGGCACTGACCAGTTCGGTTTCCATAATGGAAGCTGTTGTTGCCAGCCTGATGGATAAGTTTCATGTTTCGAGGCGGAAAGCGTCTGTGATAGAAATTTTGATTGCACTGGTGGCTGCTGTTATTGTATGTCTCGGATATAATGTCCTGTATTTTGAATATACGTTACCAAACGGAACCGTAGGACAGATTCTTGATATTATGGATTATATCAGTAATAACTGTCTGATGCCGGTCGTTGCCATTTTAACCTGTATTTTAGTCGGATGGATTCTGAAACCGCAGATGATTATTGATGAGGTTGAAAAAACAGGCTGTAAGATGGGAAGAAAAGGTCTGTACAAGGCAATGGTCTGCTTTGTTGCTCCGTTATTACTGCTGATTTTACTGCTGATGTCTTTGGGAATTATTGCATGAAGGAAACCGTGAAATGAAAAATACGGTATTGTATTTCCAATTTTTTCAACTATTTTATTGAAGTGACAGCATAATTTTGATAGTATAGAAATGTAGGTTTGAGGAGATGGGAGAAGAAACAATCCATCTTAAAACAGATAAACGGAGGTATGGTATGCAGAATTGTGGATATTGTCAGGGAGGAGAGCTCCTTGCAAAGTTTGGTATTAAGATTTGTGATTTGGATGTAAGTCAGTTAATTCTTTTTAAGGAGCAGAGCAAACCGGGAAGGTGTATTGTTGCTTACAAAGATCATGTAAGTGAAATTGTAAATATCAGTGAAGATGAGAGAAACCGTTTCTTTGCAGATGTAAATAAAGCTGCGGTAGCACTTCACAAGGCATTTGCACCGGATAAAGTAAATTATGGTGCTTACGGTGATACAGGATGTCATTTGCATATGCATTTAGTGCCCAAATATAAAGACAAAGATGAGTGGGGAGGAGTATTTCAGATGAATCCCGACAAAGTGTACTTAAGTGATGCAGAATATCAGGAAATGATTGAAAAAATCAAAAAATATTTATAATTAAAACACTAAGGGAGAAAATCAATGGAAAGAAAAACAGGAACAGTATCCAGAGGAATCCGTTGCCCTATCATCAGACAGGGGGATGATCTGGTAAAGATTGTAACGGATAGTGTATTAGAAGCTGCAGAAAGTGAAAATTTTGCTATCCGTGACAAAGATGTAATTGCGGTGACAGAGTCTGTCGTAGCCCGTGCACAGGGGAACTATGCATCTATTGAGGCTATTGCGGAAGATGTAAAGAACAAATTAGGCGGAGAGACAATTGGTGTTATTTTTCCGATTTTATCAAGAAATCGTTTTGCAATCTGTTTAAGAGGGATTGCAAAGGGAGCAAAAAAGGTTGTCCTAATGCTCAGTTATCCCAGTGATGAGGTCGGTAATGAATTGGTGTCATGGGATCGTCTTGATGAAGCGGGGATTAATCCTTACAGTGATGTGCTTACACTTGAGAAGTACAGAGAATTATTTGGCACCAATGCACATCCGTTTACAGGTGTCGACTATGTGGATTATTATGCCAATTTAATCCGTGAAGAAGGGGCAGAAGTAGAAATTATTTTTGCAAATGACTGTCGTAAGATTTTAGACTATACAGGGAAGGTTCTGACCTGTGATATTCATACACGTGCCCGTTCCAAGAGAATCTTAAAGGCTTGCGGAGCAGAAGTGGTTTGTGGTCTTGATGATATTTTAAACAGCTCCGTGAACGGAAGCGGCTGTAATGAAAAATACGGCTTACTCGGTTCCAATAAATCTACAGAAGACACAATTAAGCTTTTCCCCAGAGAATGTACTGCACTGGTTCTTGAAATTCAGCAGGAAGTGCTTCGCAGAACCGGTAAACAGGTAGAGGTTATGGTATACGGAGACGGTGCTTTTAAAGATCCCGTTGGAAAGATTTGGGAGCTTGCCGATCCTTGTGTATCCCCGGCAAGTACACCGGGACTTGAGGGAACTCCCAATGAAGTGAAGCTGAAATATCTTGCCGATAATGATTTTAAGGATTTGTCCGGAGATGCTTTGAAAGAGGCAATTTCTGACCGTATCAGAGAAAAGAAAGACAATCTGGTGGGTGATATGTCATCTCAGGGAACCACACCCCGAAGACTGACAGATTTAATTGGTTCCCTTTGTGATTTGACAAGCGGTTCCGGTGATAAGGGAACGCCGGTGATTCTTATCCAGGGTTACTTTGATAATTATGTAAGTTAAATATAGGAAATAGCAGCAGCGTCCGGTTTTGACCGGACGCTTTTTTTATAATTTAAGTGTAGAAACAATCAGGAAAGGAGGAAAAGATATGTTGTATATTGCAATATGTGATGATATGGAGGATTATGGAGAATTGCTTGCGGAAATCGTCGCCAAATGGGCTCTGGAACGTCAGATAAATGTACAGATGAAAAGATTTGTCAGCGGAGAAGAATTGCTTGCGGATATAGAAGCTACAGGATATTTTGATATTATACTGCTCGACATCGTCCTTAATGGGGGGATGGATGGAATAGCCACTGCACGAAAAATTAAGGAAATTTATCAACATGTTTGTTTGATCTTTATATCGCAGCATGATACCTATTACAAAGAGGTATTTCAGGTGCATCCCTTTCAATATCTGGAAAAAACGGCATCTGTCAAATGGATAATGGAAGTTCTTGACCAGGCAGAAGGAAATTACCGTTATCTGAACGAAATATTTACGTTCCGTTTTAAGGGAACAACATACAGCATCCGGCTACGGGAAGTGTTATATTTTGCCAGCGACAAAAGAATTATTCAAATCTGGATGGAAAACGGTAAAGTATATACTTATTATGAAAAGCTGGATGAATTGCAGAATAAGCTTGAAAAATATAACAATCGTTTTCTACGGATTCATCAGTCATATCTGGTAAACGGAAGGCAAATCTTACAATTTCATCCCAAATATGTAGTCATGCAAAACCAGAATATCCTGCCTATCAGCACGGGAAATAAAAACAGTATTGTGCAATATCATATGGAATTATTGCATAAAAATTACTAAAAATTACATATGGGACCATTATTTATTACATTTACGCGAAATCGGAACTTTATGATTTATAATAAAATTAAAAGTTGCCGGTAATATCTTAAGGCATATAAGCATCCTTCTAGAGCAGGCAGGGAACATGTATTCCCTGCCTGATGTCTTTGATAATTGTGTTTTTATCATATTTTTATAAAAAATACAAACCATACAACTACAGGGATAATCTATTTACACAGTTGATTTTCAAGGAAGAATATTTTTTATAAAATATTCGGTAGGTTATAGTTTATTTATGCAGGTGGTGAAAAGATTGGCGATTGATTACAAAGATTTAGGCGTGAGGATTAAACAGAAAAGAGAAGAGTGTAAAATGTCGCAGGCAGATTTAGCTGCACGGGTGCAGTTATCTACCCAGCATATGAGCAATGTAGAAAATGCCAAAAGTAAAATCGGACTTGAAAAGCTTGTAGAGGTTGCCAACGTTTTAAAGTGTTCCGTAGATGAACTCCTTTGCGGAAGTATAAAAGCCGGTAAGAGTGTTTATATCAGTGAAATAGCAGAGCAACTGGAAGATTTCTCAGATGAGGAAATTCGGGTGTTGCCGGAATTTTTAAAAAATTTGAATTATATGTATATGTTGTTGGAAGAAAGCATAAACAAAGATGCAGATTAATAAACCGCCGGAGATTCCCGGCGGTTATACTGTTACACAAAGTGTGATTGGAATGAAAAAGGGGAAGCATGTGTTTGGATGATAAGGAAAATCAATGGAATGTCTTGCGTAAGATGAGGCATGATTTGTGTAATATGTATATTTTGGAATTAGCCTATCTGGAAAATGAACGTTATGAAGAATTACATGAGCTGTATGTTAAGGCAATCGGAAAACTGGAAGATAAGGGATATTGTATTGAAACGGGAAATCTGGCCATTGATGCAACCATTAACTTCAAGGTAGGAGTGCTTAAGGAACTGCATGCGCAAATCAGGCATGATATTAAGGTGCAGGGGGAAATCCGTATTGACAGCAGTGATTTAAATATATTGCTTGGGAATCTTTTTGATAACGTCATTGATGCACTGAAAAGGACAGATGAGAACAGGAGAAAGACAGAGTTTAGGTTATGCACTGATGAGACTGCATTTTTATTTGAAATAAGAAATACCTTTGACGGAACGGTTTGCAGAAATGAAAACAGGGAAATTGTAACGTCGAAGCCGGATAAGGAAAATCATGGCATCGGACTGGCTGCCGTTTCGGAAATTGTGGAGAGATACAACGGAAATCTGGAGCTGGATATTCAGAAAAATGTTTTTAGTGTTAAGGTATTTTTGTATATGGAGATATAATTTGTGGAAGCTGCATGAAAAGATGCAGCTTTCTTGTGTTATTTTTTTATGTGTGATACAATAATTAAATTAAGAAAGCATTGGTGAGGTTAAATTTTATGAAACTTCTTAGTGTGATTGTCCCCTGTTTGAATGAAGAAGAGAATGTTTCTTATTTTTATAATGAATTTATTAAAAATGAACATTTTTTGGAAAAAAACGATATGAATTTTGAATTGTGGTATATTGACGACGGCTCTACTGATGGCACCGTTTCGGAAGTGAAAAAGTTAATTCAGAAGGATAGGAGAGTCCGTCTCCTGTCTTTTTCGCGAAATTTCGGAAAAGAAGCCGCTCTTTATGCAGGTCTTCATAAGGCAACCGGTGACTATGTGGTATGTATGGATGTGGATTTGCAGGATCCGCCGGCTCTTTTGCCGGAAATGTTTGAGTATATCACAGGCGGATATGATATGGTTGCCACCAGAAGAGTAAACAGAAAAGGGGAGCCTCCTATCCGTTCGCTTTTTGCAAGAATGTTTTATCGCCTGATGCGGAAGATTTCCGATGCCCAGATTGTGGATGGGGCAAGAGATTTCCGTCTGATGACAAGACAGGTAGTGGATGCGGTTTTGTCGATGAAAGAGTACAATCGCTTTTCTAAAGGGATTTTTGGATGGGTAGGATTTAAGACAAAGTGGATAGAATTTGATAATGTGGAGCGCAGGAAAGGTGAAACAAAGTGGTCTTTTTGGAAACTGTTTGTTTATTCTTTGGAAGGGATTACCTCTTTTTCTACGGTACCGCTTGCCTTTGCGGCATTTATGGGAGTTTTGTTTTGTCTGGCATCCTTTGCACTGATTATTGTGACGATTGTAAGGAAAATGGTATTTGGCGACCCCACCTCAGGCTGGCCCTCCCTTGTCTGTATTATTTCCTTAATCAGCGGAGTACAGTTGTTCTGTCTTGGTATTGTGGGACAATATCTGGCCAAAACTTATATGGAGGTTAAGGACAGACCCATTTACCTTGTGAAAGAGGAGATTTGAGATTCATGCAGGAAGGACTTGTCAGCATTATTGTACCGGTTTATAATGCCGGAAATTATATCGAAGAAACCATCCGTATGGTAGAACAGCAGACATTTACATGCTGGGAACTTATTTTAGTGGATGATTGTTCTACGGATAACAGCAGGCAGGTAATCGGGGATTATCTAAAGAGCAGAAGCAGTGATACACAAAGAGAGGACTTGCCGGGAATCCATCTCATTGTAAAAGGGAAAAATGAGGGTGCGGCAATGGCGAGAAATACGGGAATCAAGGCCGCACATGGCAGATATATTGCTTTTTTGGATGCAGATGATATCTGGATTTCAGACAAGCTTGCAAAAGAAATGGCGTTTATGAAAGAAAAACAGGCTGCGTTTGTCTTTTCTGCATATGAATTCGGAGATGAAAATGCGAAGGGGACAGGAAAGGTGGTACATGTTCCTTTGACGTTGTCCTACAAACAGGCTTTGTCAAGAACAGTGATTTTTACCACCACCGTGTTGCTTGACAGACAGAAAATTCCGGAAGAGCTTCTTTGTATGCCGATAGTGAAAAGTGAAGATACGGCTTTCTGGTGGAAGCTTCTTAAAAATGGCATCACGGCGTATGGGCTGGATGAGGTACTGGCTGTTTACAGAAGACCGCCTGAATCTTTGTCATCCAATAAGTGGGAGGCCATTAAAAGAATTTGGTGTTTATACCGCAGGCAGGAGAAACTGTCGATTGCCGGCAGCGCCCGGTACTTTATTTTTTGGGCTTTCAGAGCTACGTTAAGACGATTATAGAGGTGAATCAGTGAAACGTTTCGAATCAATAAAAAGAATCATGGTTTTAGTGTTAAATTTGATGGGGTTATTGTTTCATACGGCAGTTTATGCGTATGTCTGGTTTGCATATTATTATCCGGAAATCAGCAGATTTACCGCCCGTTTCAAGTTTTACAAAAATGGACACTTACTCATGCTTGCCATTTATTTAGTGCTCTTATTCTTTTTCTTTAATACTTACGGGGGATTAAAAATAGGTTATTTAAAACCGATGGAAGTATTTTTTTCGCAGTTGTTTTCGCTGCTTTTTGTAAATGTGATTACCTATTTGCAGATTTCACTTATGAATAACTGGCTGGTCAGCCCGGAATACTTTTTGGGTGCCATGCTGCTGCAGCTTGTGATTGCGGCAATCTGGATTTTTATTTGCAACCTGTTGTACAGGAAAGCCTTTCCGCCAAGGGAAATGCTGCTTGTTTATGGAGAACGCTCTATTGAGGATATTTTACAAAAATTTGCATCCCGCAAGGACAAATATAATATTGTACAGTGTATTCGGATTTCGGAAGGAATCGAAAAAATAGAAAAAGAAATAGAGGGAAAATACAGCTCGGTAGTGCTTTGGGATATTCCTACCAGAGAACGTAATAAGCTTTTGAAGTTTTGTTATGGAAGATCAATCCGTGTTTATATGATGCCCAAGATTTCTGATGTGCTGACAAAGGGAGCTGACCAGCTTCATTTGTTTGATACACCGATTTTTTTGACGAGAGAATATGCACTTACGGTGGAACAGAGAATTGCCAAACGTCTGATTGATATTGTGTGTGCACTTATTTTGATTGTGGTAACATCTCCTATTATGCTGATTACTGCCATTTGCATTAAATGTTACGACAAAGGTCCTGTTTTATATAAGCAGGTGCGTTGTACCAGATATGGAAAAGAGTTTTGGATTATGAAATTCAGAAGCATGAGAGTGGATGCAGAAAAGGACGGTGTGGCAAGGCTTGCTTCTAAAAATGACAGCCGGGTTACCCCAATCGGGAAATTGATTCGCACGGTTCGTATTGATGAGCTGCCCCAGTTGTTTAATATTTTATCGGGGGATATGTCATTTATCGGACCAAGACCGGAACGCCCTGAGATTATTAAACAGTATGTGGAGGAAATGCCTGAGTTTGTATTTAGGATGAAGGTAAAGGCGGGACTTGCAGGATATGCACAGGTATACGGTAAATACAATACAACACCGTATGATAAATTGAAACTTGACTTATCCTATATTGAAAATTATTCTGTGTGGATGGATATCAGGCTGATGCTTCTGACACTTAAAATCTTATTAAAGGCAGAGAGCACGGAGGGAATAGAGAGCAGTCAGGTAACTGCCATAAAATCCAATAAAACTGAGGAGTAAAGGATGAAAAAAAATCAGGATTACAGTAAACAGGGAATGGATTTGCGACTTCTGTTTCTTAGAATGCAGGGCAAGGTATGGCTTCTTTTAATGGCGGTGGTGCTTGGTGCGGTTATCGGTGGCGTAAGCTATCAGATTGCAAGAGCGATGCGGATGCCTATTGCATATGAGGCAGTATCAAAGCTGTATATCAGTTTTGGCGTGGATGAAAGCGGGGAGGTATATCAGTATTATAACGGATATACGTGGAATGAACTTTTAGATACAGACCCGATTCTTAGCAGAATAGAAGAAAATTTGCCGGGGGATTACAGCAGGGAAGACGTAAGAAAGGCAACCCGGGCAGAAATTTTGTCTGATATACGATTGCTTACCGTCACCATACAGGAATCAGATGAAAAGACCGTCAGGGAAATTCAGACGGCAGTAGAACGGGGACTTGAAGAGTACGCGCAGGACAGCAGGGAGCTTAGACGTATTGAGGTAATCCGATCTGAAGAACCGGCACGGATTTATTGGGATGACAAAACAGTTACGGCCTGTGTGACAGGGGCAATTGTGATGTCGGTAATCGGTGTGCTCATGTTAATGCTTTTATATGTGATGGATGATGCGATTTATGTACAGACAGATATCGAAAAGAGATATACCGGCAGGACCCTTGGTATGATGATGCAAAGCCAGAAGGGACTGCAGCCTTATGCCAGAGAACTGACGGCTAATATTAGTTATATTTTGGGGGATAAGAGAAAATTTGCACTGATAGATATGGACAATCATGCGGACGCGCGTAAGGAGGAATTGGAACGACTTTTAAATGCCGGTGAAAATGAATTTATTGGTGGAGACGGCGAAATGGGTGGACTGACATGGACCATGCCGAAGCCGGAAGGGGATAAAGAAGGCGACTGGCGGGCGGTTTCTTTTGATGAAAGGATGATTGCAAAAGAAGATTGTGAACTTATCAGAGAATTGGGAGGGGTTATTTTATTACTTCCTTATGGCAGGGATGTCAGTAAAAAGACGGAACGGGTTTTGAACTTTCTAAAAAATCAGGAGTGTGAAGTGCTTGGCATGATTGTTTCACAGGCAGATGAAGACTTCCTGGACAGATATTATAACTAATAGAGGGATGGCATGAAATTACAGGTATTGGCAGCTGCGGTAAATAAAGATGCAAAGACGCTGGTCGCAGATATGAATCTAAAGACAGATGCAGTTATCGTGAATCAGTGCGACAGGTATTCTTATGAAGAATTTATCTGTCATGAAAGAAAAATACAGTGCTTTTGTATGGCAGAGCGCGGCGTGGGACGAAACAGAAATGCCGCACTGCTTCATGCAACGGGGGATATTGTATTGTTTTCGGATGAAGATATCCGTTTCTATGATGATTATGAAAAACAGGTGCTTAAGGCTTTTGAAAAGAATCCGGATGCAGATATCATTACCTTTAATTTTGAAGTGGATGCTTCCCGGACCACATATTATAACAAAGTGGAAAAAAGAATCCGCTGGTATAACTACGGAAGGTATCCGACCTTTGCCGTGGCTGCTAAATTAGAGGCACTTCGCAAGGCCAATGTTAGTTTTTCGTTATTGTTTGGCGGTGGTGCCAAATACAGTAACGGAGAGGATAGTCTTTTCTTAAAGGATTGTTTAAAGGCAGGCTTACACCTGTATGCGGTAACGGCAAAAATCGGTGAGGAAGTGTACCGGAAGTCCACCTGGTTTTCGGGATATAATAAAAAGTTTTTTACAGACAGGGGAGTGTTGTATCATTTCCTCTACGGAAGAATGGCCAAACCCTTTTCATTACGTTTTTTGTATGCACATAAAGCTAAAATGTGTAAGGAGATTCCGGTAAAGGAAGCTTACCGCTTCATGAAAGAGGGAATCACTGAAGGTAAATTGAGGTAATATATGATTTTATATATTTTGGTGGCAGTGGGAACGGTTTTTTTGGGACTGCTTGTGAACAACCGCTGCGAAAGTGTGGGAAACAGAATAAGCAGACAGCAGTTACTGAACGGGTTATGTGTCGTGTTTATTTTTACCGTTTTGTTTGCCGTTTCGGCCTGCAGGCTGAATGTGGGAAATGATTATGCGAAGTATGTGGAGTTTATGCATCTGGTAAATTGCGATGCATACGTGCCTACGGAAGTAGGGTTTAACGGCGTTGTAAAGTTCATTTATGCCATCAGCGGATTTGAAAATTTCCTGTTGGTGTTTGCTTTTTTTGCCTTTTTTACAATACTTTTGTTTCTTGCAGCAATTTATAAGCAGGCTGATTCTTTCGGATTCAGCTTTTTTCTGTTTATGGCCTTCGGCTATTATTTTCAGTCCTTTAATACGGTGCGTTACTATCTGGCACTGGCAATTGCATTATATGCGATACCGTATGTGCTTCGTAAGGAATGGGTAAAGTTCATTTTGCTTGTTTTATTGGGAGCAACCTTCCACAAGTCATTACTGGTGGTGATTCCGTTGTACTTTCTTGCGTCCGTAAATTGGAAAAAATGGCAGATGGCATTTGCAGCGGTATTTTGTACCACTTTTTTCTTTATGCAGGATTTTTACTTAAAGGTAGTAGTGTTCCTTTATCCGACGTATGAGGATACCGAGTATTTGGATGGCGGCACCAGCTATGTAAATATAGCACGTTGTCTGGCGGTACTTATTCTGGCACTTGTTTGTTACAAAAAGGCAGTAAAAGATAACGAAAGAAACCGCTTTTATTTTTATTGTAATTTAGGAGCACTGGTTATGTACGTATGCTGTTCTTTTTTGCCGATTATTTCCAGAATCGGATATTATCTGACCATTACACATATTTTCTTTATACCTGTATTGATTGAGAGTGTAGGGAACGAAAATTTGAAAAAGTTATTCCGCGCAGGTGTGGTACTTGCGGGAATATTGTATTTTGCTTTATTTATGACAAAAGCCGGTGCTGACGGACTTAGAATACTGCCTTATGAGACATTTATGTTCCATGAGATGGTACCGATTTTGTCGGATGTAAATTAGCGGGAGGGTTAGATGATGCCTTTATTTTCTATATTGGTGGTTTGTTTAAACCCGGGAGAAAAACTGATAAACACGTTGCAGAGTATTTTAAAGCAGACATTTACGGATTATGAGATAGTGATAAAAGACGGGTTATCTTCAGATGACTCACTTTCTTATGTGGAAGAGCTTGCTGATCAAAGAATCAAAGTGATTGCCAAAAAAGATGCCGGAATTTATGATGCCATGAATCAGGCAGTGAGCGAGGCAACAGGTAAGTATGTGTATTTTTTGAATTGCGGTGACTTCTTTTATGAGGAAAATGTACTTGCCAAAATGGCGGACAGGATGGTGAAAAGGCCTTCAGAACAGGGAATCTATTACGGCAATATTTATGAAAGAATGACAAAACAGGTGGTGTATTCCAATCCGCAGATGGATGCGTTTGGCTGTTACAGAAATGTCCCCTGTCATCAGGCGTGTTTTTATGACAAAAAACTGGTTCTGGCACATCCCTTTGATACAGAATATCGGGTGCGCGCCGATTATGAGCAGTTTGTGTGGTGTTTTTTTGCAAATGAATTTGAAGATGGTGTGCACTTCTTTTATGAGGATATTCTGATTGCGGATTATGAAGGCGGAGGCTTTTCGGAAACTAAGGAAAACAGAAAGCTTTCTGCAAGAGAGCATCAGGCAATTGTGCATAAATACATGAGTGGTGGACAAATATTCAAGTACAAATTCATTATGTGGATAACCTTAGCTCCGCTTCGCACTAAGATAGCGGAAAATGAAAAAACGGCCGGAATTTACAACCGGCTAAAAAAAATGCTTTATAGAGGAAAATAAGAGGAGCGGAGAAAGGCCATGAAAAAAATTTTGTGGATTTGCAATATTATGTTGCCGGTGATTGCAAAGGAACTGAAGCTTCCTTACAGTAACAGAGAAGGCTGGCTTACCGGTATATTTAATGCACTTACGGATGCAAAAGGTGACAGAGAGATGATACTGGGTATTTGTTTCCCGGTGGAAAAGAAGGAAGAGCAGATATGTCTTACGATAGAAGGGGTACGCTGTTACGGATTTTATGAAAATCTGTCATTGCCGGAGAAATATGACTGTGCAATGGAAGGGCGTTTTGCGGAGATTTTTAAAGAATTTGAGCCCGATATCATTCATATTTTCGGCACAGAGTTTCCGCATGCACTGGCGGCCGCCAAGGCATTTGGAAAGCCTGATAGAACGCTCCTTTGCATACAGGGGCTTTGCTATGAAATCGCGAAGGTATATATGGCGAACCTGCCGGAAACGGTATGTAATGCTGCAAGCTTCAGAGACCTTTTGAGGAAGGATTCTTTAAAAAGACAACAGGAAAAATTTGTGATAAGGGGAGAGCGTGAGAAGGAAGTGATAAGGCTTTCCGGGCATATCACGGGAAGAACGGATTTTGACAGGGAAGGAACTGCGCGGATTAATCCGAATGCCTGTTATCATGCCATGGATGAAACCATGAGAAACAGTTTTTATTCCGGTCAGTGGAAACGGGAACAATGCAGACCGCACAGCATTTTTTTGGGACAGGGGGATTATCCCTTAAAGGGATTTCATTTCCTGTTGGAAGCAATGCCCATCATTTTAAGAAGATATCCCGATGCAAAAATTTTTGTTGCGGGAAACAGTATTATCAAAAATGACAGCTTGAAAGATAAAATAAAAATTTCTGCGTATGGGAAGTATTTACTGATGCTGATGGGAAAATACGGATTGGAAGACAAAGTGGTTGCTCTCGGGAAGCTTTCCGAACAGGAAATGAAAGAGCAGTTTTTAAAGTCAGAAGTATTTATATGCCCTTCCATATTGGAAAATTCGCCTAATACGATTGGAGAGGCAATGCTTTTAGGTGTGCCGGTGGTAGCAGCTAAAGTGGGAGGGATTCCTGACATGATTACGGATGGAGAGGACGGCCTTTTGTTTGAGGGCGGTGACGTAATGGGGCTTGCTGATGCGGTGACAACGATATTTGACAACGAGGGTGATTTGACAGGGCAACTTTCAAAAGCTGCAAAAACGCGTGCACAGAGTACCCATGACGGAACGAAGAATTATCAGCGTTTGATGGAAATTTACGAAATCATAGGAGCATAGAGATGACAATTACTTTTTTGTCTAATTACATCAATCATCATCAGATTCCTTTTTGTGATGCCTGTTATGAGCTCCTTGGGGAAGATTTTCAGTTTGTGCAGGCAAGTCCCATGGAACAGGAACGGGTTGCCATGGGGTGGCATACGGACGGGGATGCGCTTCCTTATGTGCACTGTCTGTATGAGGAAGAAGAGACATGCCTTAAGCTGATAGGAGAGAGCGATATTCTGCTGGCCGGCTGGAGCGGGCGCGAGGATTTGGTGCAGAAAAGACTTCTTGCGGGAAAACCGGTACTACGTGTCAGCGAGCGTATTTATCGTGAAGGGCAGTGGAAAGCAATTTCGCCAAGAGGCTTATTTAACAAATATAAGGAACATTTCAGGTTTCGGAAAAGTCAGGCGTATCTGCTTTGTGCAGGGGCCTATGTAGCTTCTGACTTTCATTTGATTTGTTCTTACCCCGGAAAAATGTATAAATGGGGATATTTTCCGGAAACAGTGTTTTATACCGATGAGCAGTGGGAAAAGCTGAAGACAAAAGAAGGGACGCTTTCCATCGTATGGGCAGGAAGGTTTATTCCTCTGAAGCACCCTGAATTCATGATTCGGTTGGCAGAAGAGCTGAAGAACAGGACAGAACTATGGGAGAATCAGCCTTTTACAGATTTTCATATCCATATGGCCGGTGGCGGCGAGATGGAGCAGGAGCTGATAACGGCAGCAAAGGAAAAAGGCGTGTCGGATAAAATTACTTTTCACGGTTTTATGAAGCCGGAAAAGGTAAGAACAGTCATGGAGAAGTGCCATATTCACATATTTACCAGCAATCATTTAGAGGGCTGGGGCGCGGTAGTAAATGAAGCGATGAACAGCGGATGTGCGGAAGTGGCAAATGTTCAGGTGGGAGCCGCTCCGTATCTGATTTCTCATGGGGAGAACGGAATGGTTTATCCGGACGGAAGCTTTGAGAAGATGGAAGAGGCAGTTTTGTATTTGATAAAAAATCCTTTGAGAAGGGAAGAAATGGGTAGAAATGCCTATAAAACCATTACATCCCTTTGGAATGCAGGGCAGGCAGCAAAAGAGCTTGTGCGGTTTGCAAAAGGGATTTTGGAAGGAAGGCCGCAGGCAGCAAAAGAGGGCCCTTTCAGTGCAGCACCGGTAATTTCACCCGGTAAAATGTATGAATATCTGATGAAGGAAAGTGAAGAAAATGTCCCGTAACAGGACAAAAGGAAGGTTAATCATGGAACAAAGACAGGAGCCGGTACTTGTTAGTGTCATTGTACCGATTTACAATATTGTGGAATGGCTTCCGAGATGTGTGGATTCCATTCGCAGACAGACCTATCGGAATTTGGAAATTATACTGGTGGATGACGGTTCCACCGACAATAGCGGCGCCATGGCAGAAAAATTCGCCTTGGAGGATAAAAGAGTGCGTGTTTTCCACAAGGAAAACGGCGGCGTTTCCTCAGCAAGAAATTTGGGGATTGAAAAGGCAAGAGGAGAGTATATCGGCTTTGTGGACAGTGATGACTACATTGAACCGGAAATGTACGAAAGACTTCTGGCTGTTGCTTTAAATGAAAATCTTCTGATGGTACAGACTTCCAGAGATGAAAGGGACGAGCTGGGAAATCGGTTGCCCGATGTGTGTATCCCACCGGAAAAACCGGAATTGTGGGAATGTGACAGATTTATGCGAGAGCTTCTTTTGCACAAAGGGGACTGCTCTTTTTGTACTAAGCTGACGCATGCTTCTCTTCTTAAGGCAGAGCGTTTTCCGGAGGGAGAGCTGAATGAGGATTTCAGACTTTTGCTAAATCTGCTGCCCCAAATTCCTGCAATAGCAATATTGCCGGAGCAGGATTATCATGTGTTCTATCGTTACGGAAGTAATACCAGAACAAAGGATCAAGAAGTATTTCCTAAAGTTTTTACGGATATTGTGCGGAATGCGGACAGAGTGGAAGAAATGGTGGCAAAGAAATATCCGGATTTGAAGGAAGAGGCAGTACGGTTTGCCTTATACCAGCGGCTTGACTATTTACTGCATATTCCGATTTCCATGATGAAAAAGAACAATGAGTTTTATGTACAGGTCTGCCGTTATGTGAAAGCGCATCGGGGGGATATACGGAAGAATCCGTATCTGACCGAAAAAAACAGACAGTATTTGCTGCTGTTTTCCTATGCACCGGCTTTGGTAAGAAAGGTACACAGAATATTAAAAAAGTGGAGTAAGTAATGAAGTTTTTTAATCATCCGCAAGGGACAACAAAAAACAGAATGATAGGAGTGTTGCCGGTTCTGTTATTGCTTTTACAGCTTGGCACGCTGGTTTATTATGGAAACAGGAAGAGCGGTTTTCATGAGGATGAGTTGTATTCTTATTATTCGACGAATAAGACTGCCGGACTTTTTGTAGAAGACAGAAGCTGGCAGGAGAGGGATGAATTTCGCAATGACTTTGTGGTGCTTGAAAATGAGCAGTTTCGGTATGGCGTGGTAAAGCAGATGCAGTCATGGGATGTACATCCGCCGTTTTACTATTATATTTTGCATACGTTTTGCTCTCTTTTCCCGGGAGTGTTCAGCAAATGGCTTGGAATTGCCGTAAATCTCATTGCTTATATTCCCTGTTATTTTCTGTTGTTTTATCTGGTTAAGACGACTGTGACGGCGGGAAAAGAAAAAGAGAGGCATTATGCAGCGAGTCTGGCGTTTGCAGTTTGCCTTTTCTGGGGCTTTAGTGCAGCGGTTATTTCCGGAGTTATGTTTATCAGGATGTACCAGCTCCTTACTTTATTTGTTTTGGCATTATCATGTCTCCATGCAAAAGCATGGAAGGAGGAAAAGTTTGGACTGTCATTCTGTCTGCCCCTTACGATGATAGTGTTTTTGGGTTTTCTGACACAGTATTATTACATTATTTTTCATGTGTTTTTGGGAGCCGGTTTTTGTTTTCTGCTCTTTAGAGCAAAGAGAATAAAAGAGATGTTCGGGTATGTGTTATCCTGCGTCATAGGATTAGGTGCGGCATTGCTGTATTACCCATCTTCTTTGTCACATATTTTCAGAGGTTACAGAGGAACGGAAGCTGTAAACGAGTTTGGTAATGCGGATAATACGCTTGACAGACTTCGTTTTTTTGCGGGGTTGTTTGATGATTATGTGTTAAATGATACCTTGGTGCTTTTCCTTTTGATGATTTGCTTAGGCCGGATGACGGTTTATACCTTAAGAAAAATTGGCCGTTTACCTGCCGCAGAAAAGGGCGGAAAGAAAACACAGCTGTTAGGGTTGTGGCTGTTTGTGGGCATGGGTTACTTTTTTACCATTTCAAAAACAGCACTGCTTTTAGGCGAAACGTCAAACCGTTATCAGCTGCCTGTTTACGGGATTTTGCTGTTTTTACTGCTTTACTATACCATAGAGCCGTTAAGGATTCTTTTTAAAGGATTTCCAAAAAGAAGAGGAATAGTTACTGCGGTAATACTTATCGTTATTTTCCTGATTGATGTAACTGCCCTTATGCGGAACAAAGTCTTTTTCCTTTATGAAGAGGAAAAAGAAATGATGGAATATGTTATGGAAAATAACGATGTTCCGGTAGTTGTTTTTTATAGAGAGGATTCGTCTGCCAATGTATGGCGCCTTTCCAATCAGCTGATGGTATATCCCCGCATTTATCTGGCAAGCCAGGACAACGAGGAAAAGATAACGGACAGTACGATTGCAGACAGTACGCGTCTGCTTGTGTATGTGGCGGATAAGGATGATAAAGAGAAATGTCTTGAAAATCTGCTGGCAGGCAATAAGAAGCTTTCTTCTTATGAAGAGGTGGCAAGGAAAGGGCTTTGGACGCTTTATGAAATGCATTGACAGTGAGTAATCGAAAAACAATTTGCCGTTATCATTGTTTCATGTTAAAATGAACGGAAAGAGTAAATTTTGAACTTAGCGGAGGCTTTTATTATGCTGTTAGATAATAAGACAATATTAATTACAGGGGGGACAGGTTCTTTTGGTAAATGCTTTACCAAGTATGTACTGACTCACTATAATCCCAAGAAGATTATTATTTATTCCAGGGATGAGTTTAAGCAGTTTATTATGCAGAATGAATTCAGGGAATATGCAGATAAGCTTCGTTTCTTTATCGGAGATGTAAGAGATAAGGAAAGAATGTTAAGGGCATTTGACGGCGTGGATTATGTTATTCATGCAGCAGCCTTAAAACAGGTGCCTGCCTGCGAATACAACCCGAACGAGGCCATTAAGACTAACATCCACGGTGCACAGAATGTAATTGATGCGGCACTTGATAGCAATGTTAAAAAGGTAGTGGCATTGTCGACGGATAAAGCGGTTAATCCCGTAAACCTTTACGGAGGTACCAAGTTAGTATCGGACAAGCTGTTTATTGCAGCAAATGCTTATGCGGGAACAAAGGATATCAACTTCTCCATCGTCCGCTATGGCAACGTGGCAGGAAGCCGTGGTTCTGTTATTCCGAAATTCTATGATATGATTAAGAAGGGATGTACGGAACTTACCATTACGGATTATCGTATGACACGTTTCTGGATTAGTTTAACACAGGGCGTGGAACTGGTGATTAAGGCATTAGAAGAAGCTACCGGTGGTGAAACCTTTATCTCCAAAATTCCTTCCTTTAAGATTTCGGATTTGGCAGAGGCTATGCTTCCCGGATGTAAGACCAGGGAAATCGGTATTTATCCGGGTGAGAAGCTTCATGAGATTATGGTCACAAAAGAGGACTCCGCAACGACTTATGAGTATGATAAGCACTTTATTGTATATCCTCAGGTTACATGGAATGATAAACAAAAGGTTGCTCCGGGTGGCAGGAAGGTAGAAGACGGTTTTTCTTACAGCTCTGACAACAATACAGAGTGGCTTACCGTAGAACAAATCAAAGAATTGTTAAAAACAGTGGATCTTGAGAAATAATTGCATAGAATAATAAAAGGTACGTTGGATATCCCAAGGTACCTTTTTTACTCCTATGAAAGGGGAAGGGTATGGATATTAAAGTAAGGGAAGCATATTTGAAAAAGGCGATGGAATTACATGCCACATATCCGGTGGTGGATGCACATTTGGATCTTGCGGGAGAAATTCTTCTGCGCCGGCAGGCGGGAGAAAAGGATATTATTCGAAGATATTATTTGGAAAATTGGAAAAGGGCAGGGATAAAGCTGATAGTATCTTCTGTTTATGTTCCTACCAAAATTCTGAATGAACGGGGAATACAAGGGGCATGGGAAGATACCCTTATGCAGATTGATGCACTGAAAGAGGATTGTGATTCTATGAAAGAAATTTTCCTTGTCACTTGTAAAAACGATTTGGAACATATTCCGGAAGAAAACAGAATCGGTATTCTGCTTTATATGGAAGGGCTTGACTGTATCGGAAGAGAGGAAAAACGGCTTGATGAACTGCACAGCATGGGGGTACGCGGAGCTTCTCTTACATGGAGCCGCGAAAATGCTTTGGCAACAGGCTGTTGCAAAGCCGGTGAATACAGACAGATATCGGGAGGTCTTACGGAGTTTGGGAAACAGATTGTAAGAAAAATGGAAGAAATGCATTGGTTTCTTGATATCAGCCATTTAAATGATGATGGATTTGAAGATATTGCCGTACTTACAAAGAAGCCTTTTCTGGCAACTCATTCCTGTGCAAGAGCCGTTTATGACAATTACAGAAATCTTACCGACAGCCAGATGAAGAGGCTTTCAGGTAAGGGAGGCATTATAGGGCTGAATGGCTGTCGATTCATTGCAGGATCTAAGGGCGGCAATCACCTGGAAATGCTTTGCCGTCATGCAGAGTATGAAGTGGAAAAGGTGGGGGCAGAGCATGTTGGTTTTGGTTTTGATTTGTGCGATTCATATGACAGAGCTTTTTATGTGCTTCAAAAAGAAAAAGACGCAAATCTACCGCCACCGAAAGAAGCGGACTGCCTTCTTAATCATGGACAGATACCGCTTCTTACGGCAGCTCTTTTACAAAGAGGCATGAAGGAGAAGGATGTGATTGCCATTATGGGAGGAAGTTTCCTTGCCTGTTTTAAGGAAATTCTGCCGGAAGAGCAGTTTGAAGGAGAAGGGGATTAAATTATAACATTTCGACAGATTTGAGTAACATTACTAACTTGTGAAGTACCGTAATAATTGTTACAATGTTAGTGTAAGTGAGAAGGAAGGGAGGCAACAAAATGGCAATTTTAGTTACAGGTGGTGCCGGTTATATCGGCAGCCATACAGTGGTTGAGTTACAAAACGCAGGTTATGACGTAGTAGTAGTAGATAATTTGAGCAATGCAAGTGAAAAAAGCCTTAAGAGAGTAGAGGCAATTACCGGTAAACCGGTTACCTTTTACAAAGCTGACATCCTTGACAGAGATGCTCTTAACAGGATTTTTGAAACAGAGAAGATTGATTCCTGTATTCATTTTGCGGGGCTTAAGGCGGTAGGTGAATCTGTGCGGAAGCCTTGGGAATATTATGAAAACAATATTGCAGGAACCCTTACACTGGTAGATGTAATGAGAAGGCATGGAGTAAAGAATATTATCTTCTCATCCTCCGCAACCGTATACGGTGACCCGGCAATGATTCCCATCACGGAAGAATGTCCTAAAGGACAGTGCACCAATCCTTACGGATGGACCAAGTCCATGTTGGAGCAGATTTTAAGCGATATGCAGAAAGCAGATCCGGAATGGAACGTTATTATACTTCGTTACTTTAATCCTATCGGTGCACATAAGAGTGGCACCATGGGAGAAAATCCGAACGGAATTCCTAATAATCTGATGCCGTATGTTACACAGGTGGCGGTAGGTAAGCTGAAAGAACTGGGCGTGTTCGGTAATGACTATGATACACCTGATGGAACCGGTGTGCGTGATTATATCCATGTAGTAGATCTGGCAGTGGGGCATGTGAAGGCATTAAAGAAGATTGAAGAAAAAGCCGGTCTTTGCATTTACAATCTGGGAACAGGTGTAGGTTACAGTGTGCTTGATATCGTAAAGAATTTTGAAGAGGCAAACGGGGTGAAGGTTCCTTATGTGATTAAGGACAGACGCCCGGGAGATATCGCAACCTGCTATTCCGATGCAACGAAAGCAAAAAAAGAGCTTGGCTGGGAAGCTAAGTACGGCATTAAGGAAATGTGTGCTGATGCATGGAACTGGCAGAGTCATAATCCTAACGGATATGAAGATTAAATAAAAGAAAATCAGGCAGATAAAAATAGCGCCGGTTTACGAAAAGTAAACCGGCGTTTATTAGTACTAAAGATTTAAGCCACATAATGATACATAAAAATGAAATGACAAATGCTTCCGCCCATGACAAATAAATGGAAAAGCTCATGGGAACCGAAATATTTAAATTTATTATTCAATATGGGAAGTTTCATCGCATAAATCACACCGCCGACAGTATAAATAATACCGCCTGCCAATAGCCACAGAAATGCAGTGTGAGGTAATACATCCCATAAAGTGCCGAAAACAGCAAGACATACCCATCCCATGGCAATATAAATTAAGGATGAAAACCATTTCGGACAGGTAATCCAAAACATTTTAAGAATCATGCCAAAGAGAGCAATGCCCCATACTATGGCAAGGAGTGTATAACCGATTTTGCCGCCAAGCACAATGAGACATACCGGTGTATAAGAACCTGCAATCAGTACAAAAATCATCATATGATCCAGCTTACGGAAAAAACAGAGTGCTTTGCCGCTTAGGTTTAAACTGTGATAAGTGGTGCTGGCACCGTACAGTAAAATCATGCTGAGAATAAATATACTC
Source organism: uncultured Lachnospiraceae bacterium (assembly GCA_964458255.1). GTDB lineage: Bacteria > Bacillota > Clostridia > Lachnospirales > Lachnospiraceae > Suilimivivens. The sequence goes on from CAYWHY010000002.1 coordinate 51,656, forward strand.
ATAGCTGTCAGGGTCAGGGCACTTGACGAAAGGGCAGCCTTTATCAGTAAAGGAGTAGCAGCGAAAACTGCCATTATCATTGCGATGAAATGAGTAATCGCACTACCGGGTTCACGAATTGTAATTTGCATATTGACACCTCCTGAAAACAACAAGTAGTTTCGAAAACTACATATAAGTTAGTTAAATACTACACCATATTATTCCGGATGTCAATAAAAATATACATTTTTTTAATCCTCTTCGATTACATGTATTTCTAAATAATCAAAATCGACGGATTCGATAAAATTATCCTGCGTAAATCTGGCTTTATCATGTTTTTTAAATTCAGAAACGTTAGAATCAAGCCAGATTGGTTTGCTTAAATCAAACTCGTAGCAAATTTCGTCAATTGCCTGAAAAACCTTGTGCGTACGGGTATCGTTTTTACTGTTGCATATGACGGTGTCCTTAAGTAAATGATTGTCTTTAAAAATTTTGGCCCATAAACGGAACATAGAAGTTCTCCTTATAATCATAAAGATGGATAATGCTTTGATTCCATCATCATATCACATGGGAAAGAAAAAAACAGTAATTAATTCGTAAGTTGTACATATAGATAGAAAGTGTACATTTGGGGGTAAATATGGTAAAATAAAAAGGACGATTTTAAAATACATAAATAAGGTGGTATGATAATGGAGTTTAATGCAGAAAGAGAAAGTGATGTGGACAGTTGGAAAGAGGTTATATTGATTTATAACTCCGCTTTAAAACAGATATCTACAAAGCTTGAAATATTAAATGATGAATTTCAACATGTTCACAGGTATAATCCCATTGAACACATCAAGTCAAGAATTAAGACATCCGAAAGTATTGTGAAAAAATTAAGACGTAACGGTTATGAATCTACCATTCAGAATATGATTCAGCATGTGAATGATATTGCCGGTATCAGAGTTATCTGTTCTTTCACCTCCGATATTTATCAGATTGCTGAAATGATTAGCAATCAAAGTGATATTAAAGTAATCTCTATTAAGGATTATATTGTAAATCCGAAGCCGAGCGGTTATAAAAGCTATCATATGCTGGTAACCGTACCGGTTTATTTGTCGGATCGAATTGTTGATACTAAGGTGGAAATTCAGATCCGTACGGTGGCGATGGATTTCTGGGCAAGCTTAGAGCATAAGATTAAGTATAAATTTGAAGGGAATGCTCCTGAGCACATTAAAAATGAACTGATTGAGTGCTCAAGGATGGTTTCGGAACTTGATAAGAGAATGTTGTCTTTGAATGAAGAAATTCAGACTTTTAAACATCATAACGACTGAAAAGCAAAAATCATCAGCCGGAAAATGAGGAGCGCCCAGACACATTTCTGCGCCTGGGCTATTATGAAAAAAATTATCTATATTTGCAAGAAAAAGTATATAGCAATCATCTGCTATGTATATAGTATACTATTAGATTATGAACAAAATATGAACACGTTATTAAAATATTGTGAATTGTACGAATATTGAGGGAAAACATCATTTTTTTTGTGCAAAATGCACAAAAATATAATGCATTGTCAATTGGACGTGAAAGTGTTATGATAGAGTATAAGCACTTACTATGAAAAAATAATGTACGGGGAGGGATTACCGATGGACAATTTTATGGATAAGATAGCACAGAAATTAACTTCGCAGGATATGATTCGTGCAAATTCAGCAGCAGATGCAGCAGAGCTGCAAAAGCTTGAAACACAGATGGAGTTATTTAAGGAGCAGATGGGTAAGTATGACGATTGTATTCAGGAAATGCGTCAGCTTAATTTGAAAAATATTGAGAATGCCGAAGGGATCCAGCAGTTAACAGATGAGGCAAATGAGAAGCTTGGCAAAACAGCAGGTGAAATAGAGAATACTTCCATGTCGAAAATTCAGCAGACCTCTGATGCTTCCATTGCAGGAATCAGAGAAACCTCTGATGCTTCCATTGCCGGTATCAAAGAAACCTCCGATGCTTCCATTGCGGGAATCAGACAGACATCGGATGTTTCTATTGCAGGTATTAATCAGGCAGTGGAAGAAGGTCTGGCCAAGATTGCGGAAATCAGACAGAATGGAAATAACATAGAAGCAATTACAGAAACCATGACGGAATTACAGACCAAGCTTGAAGAATCCTTTAAAGGATTGGAAGACTTTTTACATACGGACAATGTAAAGGTGTACCGTAATGTACAGGCTTCCATGGTGGAGCAGCTGAAGAAACAGACGGAAGAAATTCAGGCGGCACAGGAAAAGGGTGCTAAAATGGATAAGATGATGTTCATTTTTGTGGCAGCTACGTTAGTACTTTCTTTTGCAAATCTGGTAATGAACATTGCCGGAATTTTGGGATTGTTCTAACCGGTAAGGAGAAAGCTATGGGGAGACAGACTTGGAAACCGGGGAATATGTTGTATCCCCTTCCGGCTGTTCTTGTAACAGTGGCTGACAAGATGGGAAATTCGAATATTTTTACGGTGGCATGGACAGGAACTGTCTGTAGTGATCCTGCGATGGTATCCATATCCGTACGTCCGGAAAGATACTCCTATCATATGATAAAAGAAACAGGTGGATTTGTTATCAATCTGACTACACAGGAACTGGCATATGCTACAGACTATTGTGGAGTAAAAAGCGGAAGAGATGTTGATAAGTTTAAGGATATGAATCTTACACCGTTGCCGGCTGATGTGGTCTTGGCACCGCTTCTTAAGGAAAGCCCTGTTAATATAGAATGTATAGTGAAGGATATTATAAAACTCGGAACGCACGATATGTTTCTGGCTGAAGTGGCAGCAGTTCACGTTGATGAAAGATATATGGATGAAAATGGAAAGTTTTCTCTTGAAAAAGCGAAGCCTATGGTGTATTCCCACGGAATATATTATTCGCTGGGAAAGAAGCTGGGAAGCTTTGGTTACAGCGTCCGCAAAAAGAAAAAATGATAAGGAATGGCATCTGTGCTGTATAGGGGCATGGATGCCTTTTTGTTACCAGCAGACATCATAACAGGCTCTTTACAAGATAAGCATTTACTGGTAGAATGTATTTATTACAAAAATGTTACAAAACGAGAAGAACACTGCAAAGCAGTAGGGTGTTTGCAGTTTTTATAGAGGTTAAGATGAAATCCGTGTCCTGTTATTATAAAAGACTTAAAATCAGAGAGATAAAAATAGCAATACTGGCAGTAATTGTCAGTATCTTTTTTCTGCCTCATTATGTAACTTTTGAAAGTACGGGGAATAATATGTTTACCGTTATTTTAAACGGTGTAAAGGTTGGTACGGTGTCTGAGGCGGAAAAGGCAGAAGAATATGTAAGGGAAGCGAGGAAACAGATAGCATCAGACAGTGAAGAACTGGTGCTTGCGGAAGGAGAACTTAAGATCGAGGGAAGTGAAGTTATCTGGGGAGAAGTGGACAATCCCCAAACTGTTATTTCCAATATGGCAATGGTTCTGGCTGATAATGTAAGAGAAACAATGAACCGCTCTTATGTGGTCAAAATTAATGATTATATGGTAAATCTGGCGAGTAAGGAAGAGGTGCAGGCACTTTTGCAGGCGGCAGTTGCTCAATATGATTTGCAAGGGAAGTATTCCGTAGAGCTTGATTTGGACCCGGACAGGGAATTGTCTGTTTTGTCGACTAAGGTAATTTCTAAAGAAGAAGTAACAGGTGAAGAAGCGGCTGTTTCAGTCTGCGCCGGTATTGATGCAGAAATCGGTCAGGTTTTTGAAAATGTGGAGCCTGCAGGTGAAATGGATTTTGAAGACTATGACTTAGGATTAATATCCGTGGATTTCGGAGACACTATTGAGGTGGTAGAAGCTTATTTGGGTGCAGAAGAGCTGACGAAGCTTGAGGATGCTATCGAAGATGTGACGAAGGAAGAGGAAAAAAATGAGGTATATGAGGTGCAGTCGGGAGATACTTTATCTGAGATTGCGATTATTACCAATATTCCTTTAGATAAACTGATTGAGATGAATGATACGCTGGAAGATGAAAATTCAATGATACGTGCAGGTGATGAACTGGTGATTACCGTTCCTGAACCGGCACTTACGGTAGTGCGTCAGGAGGAAATGTATTACGAAGAAGATTACGAAGCAGACATTATATATGTAGATAATGATGACTGGTATACAACTGAAACAAAAACTTTGCAGGAGCCTTCTGCGGGGCACAGAAAAGCAGTGGCAGTGGTTTCCTTCGAAAATGACAAAGAAGTGGGAAGGGAAATTATTAAGGAAGAAGTCACGTATGAAGCTGTTCCTAAGATTGTAGAAAGAGGAACTAAAATTCCACCCACCTACATCAAGCCTATTTCCGGAGGGCGTTTAAGCTCAAGGTTTGGACGGAGAAATGCACCTACCAAAGGTGCCAGCAGCTATCACAAGGGCGTGGACTGGGCAACGCCTACCGGAACGGCGGTGGCTGCCTCTTCGGGAGGAACTGTTGCAAAGGCCGGATGGGGGAGCGGATATGGCTATGTGGTTTATATTAACCATCCGGACGGAAGGCAAACCAGATACGGACACTTAAGCAAAGTGCTGGTATCTGCGGGACAAACGGTGTCACAGGGACAGAAGATTGCGCTTAGCGGAAATACCGGTGTCAGCACAGGACCGCATTTACACTTCGAAATATTGATTAATGGTAAACAGGTTGACCCTTTTGCACACATGAACTGATGTTTGGCATTTACAAATGAGTAGGATATGCTATACTAAAATGGTATGCTTATGAAGTTTTATCGGAAGAATATTTTATATAGATATAGAGGTATACTATGGAACAGTATGCAATTAGAGGCGGGAATCCGCTGGTTGGAGAAGTAGAGATAGGCGGCGCTAAGAATGCTGCTTTGGCAATATTGGCAGCCGCGGTAATGACGGAGGATACCGTCACAATAGAAAATGTACCTGATTTACGGGATACAGCAGCTATGCTGCAGGCGATGGAGTGTATTGGAATACAGGTAGAACGACTGGAAAGACATACAGTCAGAATTGCGGCAAAATCCATCAGCAATCTTGTGATTGAGGAAGACAGTATCAAAAAAATCAGAGCGTCCTATTATTTTTTGGGAGCACTGCTTGGAAAGTACAGGAAGGCAGAGGTAGCACTTCCCGGTGGCTGTAATATCGGTTTGCGTCCGATTGACCAGCATATTAAAGGCTTTCGTGCACTGGGAGCAGATGTAAGGATAGAGCATGGGTTAATTATTACGGAAGCACAGCAGCTGAGAGGCAATCATATCTATTTAGATGTGGTTACTGTCGGAGCGACTATCAATGTGATGATGGCAGCGGTTATGGCAGAGGGACAGACAATTATTGAAAATGCAGCGAAGGAGCCTCATGTGGTGGATGTTGCCAACTTCCTAAACAGTATGGGTGCCATGATTAAAGGTGCAGGTACGGATGTGATTCGGATTAAAGGGGTTTCAAAGCTTCACGGAACGGAATATGCCATTATTCCCGATCAGATTGAAGCAGGAACTTTTATGTTTGCAGCCGCAGTGACGAAGGGGGATGTTACAGTCAAAAATGTCATTCCCAAGCATCTGGAGTCTATCAGTGCAAAGCTTATGGAAATTGGCTGTGAAATAGAAGAATCAGATGATGCAGTGCGTGTCGTGGCTGCAAAACCGCTTACCCATACACACGTAAAAACACTGCCTTATCCGGGGTTCCCAACAGATATGCAGCCACAGATTACGGTGGCACTGGGGCTTTCTAAAGGGACCAGTATTGTGACGGAAAGTATTTTTGAAAACAGATTTAAATATGTAGATGAGTTAACCAGGATGGGAGCTAATATCAAGGTGGAAGGTAATACGGCCATTATTGACGGTGTGGAAAAATACACAGGTGCCAGTTTGACGGCTCCCGATTTAAGGGCAGGTGCGGCATTGGTAACGGCTGCACTGGCAGCTGAGGGAATATCTACCATTGATGATGTTAAATTCATTGAGAGAGGTTATGAAGATTTTCCACTTAAGCTACAGAGCCTGGGAGCTCAAATAGAAAAAGTAAATACAGAGAGACAATTACAAAAATTCCGTTTAAAAACAGGGTAATAGAAAAAGCCGTCACTTTTGTGACGGCTTAATTGTTTTTATAAAATATCTTCAATATACAGATCCGAATGAATGCTTAAATCAATAAAGCCGTTAGCTGTCTGGATGGTAGGGGAAGAGAGACGATCCCTGTTAATATATACAATTTTGCCCACCACTCCGTTGTTTAAACGTACGGTATTAAGCAAATAAGTATTCACCACGTTTTCAAGAAAAGTTAAAATATATTTCGGGTCATATTTTTGCAGACCTTCATTTTCAAATATGGCAATTGCCTTAAAGGGGCATAAAGGCCCACGATAAATGCGGGCGGAAGTCATGGCATCATACACATCGGCGATAGCAACGATTTTGGCATACGGGTCAATTTTGTCACCGGTAATACCGAAAGGATAACCGCTCCCGTCCCATCTTTCATGATGCATTAAAACGGCATTGCGTATGGAAGGGGAAACGGCTGATTTCTCAAGCATGCGATATCCTTCCTGGGGATGTGTCTTTACAATGCTGTATTCCTGCGGTGAAAGTGCGGATGGCTTTTTGATGATGCTGTCCGGGATTCGGGTCTTACCAATATCGTGGAGAAGTCCGCTGATAGTTGCTGTTCGTATTTCTTCGTCGCTAAGACGGAGCCAATGGGCAAAAACGTTGCATATTAAAGCCACATTCATACAGTGAACATAAGTTGCATCATCATATTCACGCATACAATGCAGCATATCAAATATGCCCGGACCGGTTGCATTGGAATCTAAGCTTTTTAAGGTGTTGTTAATCAATTTGTCAATATCTATGGGAGCCCCGCGTTCGATGACATCATTTACTGCGTCCTTAAGGACATCCACATCTTTTTCGAAATCCTTTTTGAATTGAATGAATTCGGAGGTTTGACGGAGCTTTTCGGTATAGGAAATGGCATGATCGGAAAAATTGCCAAATTCTACAATTTCATCTTCCACATATACATGAAAAATGGAATAAAAAGTAAGCTTGGTAATCATTTTGTCGGTCAAAATAAGCCCTTTTGGAAGGACCAGCTGATGATTATAATTAAGAATGTCCTCTGCGGTAATCATACCGGGAACCAGTTCGGAAGTACTTACTCTTTTCATATCAACTCCGTTAAAAAATAAAGGTTATTGCGTAATAAAATTATTAAATAAATTATAGATTTTATGGGTAATATTGTCAATGTATAATAATGTATTGACAAAACGGAGTTTGTGGTGTAGCCTATGTACAGATATGAAAATTCAATATTGTGAATCTCTTATTCAGAGTGGTGGAGGTACATAGGACCAGTGAAGCCACGGCAACCCCGGTAACGGAAGGTGCCTGCCTGAGCGAGTAAAAGCCTTTGAGCTGTCGAACAATAAGAGGATTTGATTATCAAAAATCTGTCCGCTTATAAGCGGACTTTTTTGTTCCTATTAACAATTGATGAAAAAGGAGAAAAAACATGGAAAAAAGATTATTTACTTCCGAATCTGTAACCGAAGGACATCCTGACAAAGTCTGCGATGCCATTTCCGATGCTATTTTAGACGCATGTATGGCACAGGACCCTATGAGTCGTGTTGCCTGTGAAACGGCATGCTGTACAGGCTTTGTATTAATTACCGGTGAGATTACTACAAATGCATACGTTGATATGCAGAAAGTTGTTCGTGATACGGTAAAGGAAATCGGTTATACAAAAGCGGATTACAGGTTTGATGGTGACAGCTGTGCTGTATTTGTGGCAATTGATGAACAGTCTGCAGATATTGCCATGGGTGTTGACAAGGCGCTTGAAGCAAAAGAAAACAAAATGAGTGAAGAAGAAATTGAAGCAATCGGCGCGGGGGACCAGGGTATGATGTTTGGTTATGCAACCAATGAAACACCCGAATTTATGCCCTATCCGATTTCTCTGGCTCATAAACTGGCATTACAGCTTACAAAGGTTCGTAAAGATGGTACTTTAACATATTTAAGACCTGATGGAAAGAGCCAGGTATCCGTAGAATATGATGAAAACGGAAAGCCCCTTCGTCTTGAGGCGGTTGTACTTTCCACACAGCATGATCCTGATGTGACTCAGGAACAGATTCATGAAGACATTAAGAAGTATGTATTTGACCCCATTTTGCCCAAAGAATTACTGGATGACAATACCAAATACTTTATTAACCCTACAGGCCGTTTTGTAATCGGCGGACCTCACGGAGATGCAGGCCTTACAGGACGTAAGATTATCGTAGATACTTACGGCGGATATGCCCGTCATGGCGGCGGTGCTTTCTCCGGTAAAGACTGTACAAAGGTTGACCGTAGTGCGGCTTATGCGGCACGTTACGTTGCCAAAAATATTGTGGCAGCAGGCATTGCTGATAAGTGTGAAATCCAGTTGTCTTATGCCATCGGTGTTGCACAGCCGACTTCCGTTATGGTCGATACCTTCGGAACAGGTAAGATTTCTGATGAAAAACTGGTAGAAATTGTACGGGAAAACTTTGACCTTCGTCCGGCGGGCATTATCAGAATGTTAGATCTTCGTCGTCCGATTTACAAGCAGACGGCAGCTTACGGTCATTTTGGACGTAACGATCTTGATCTTCCCTGGGAGAAACTTGATAAGGTTGATGATTTGAAGAAGTATTTATAATTGAGAATTTAAAAATGTTATTGAGAAAAAGACAGCTTAGACATTTTCAAAGCTGTCTTTTTTTGTTAAAATACATTCATAGACAAAACATCAGAAAGCAGGAGGCTGTTATGGCATTTGCACATCTTCATGTCCATACGGAATACAGTCTGTTGGACGGTTCCAACAAAATAAAAGAATATGTAAAGCGTGTTAAAGAGCTTGGCATGGATAGTGCAGCCATTACAGACCATGGTGTTATGTACGGCGTCATTGATTTTTATAAGGCATGTAAGGAAGAAGGAATCAGACCGATTTTGGGCTGCGAGGTTTATGTGGCACCTAATTCACGCTTTGATAAAGAACTGACCGGTGGTGATGACAGATATTACCATCTTGTTTTGCTTGCGGAAAATAATACGGGATATGATAATCTGATGAAAATTGTCAGCCGTGGTTTTACAGAAGGCTATTACTATAAGCCCAGAGTGGATATGGAGATTTTAAATGAATTTCATGAGGGGATTATAGCACTCTCTGCCTGCCTTGCGGGAGAGGTGCAACGTTATATCCAAAAGGGACTCATTGACGAGGCAAAGAAGGCGGCACTTAAATACAGAGACTGCTTTGGAGAAGATAACTATTTCCTTGAAATGCAGGATCATGGATTACCGGAACAGAAAATGGTTAATACAGCTCTGCTTCAGATGAGTAAGGAGCTGAATATCCCGCTTGTCGTTACCAATGATGTACATTATACCTATGCGGATGACGTGAAACCCCACGATATCCTGCTTTGTATTCAGACCGGCAAAAAGTTAGCGGACGAAGACAGAATGCGCTATGAGGGCGGACAGTATTACGTGAAAAGCGAAGAAGAAATGAAAGGGCTGTTTCCGTATGCATGGGAGGCTGTTGAAAATACGCAGAGAATTGCACAGCGGTGTAACGTCGAAATCGAATTTGGCGTTACCAAGCTGCCCCATTTCGATGTACCGGAAGGCTATGATTCGTGGACTTATCTGAATAAGCTTTGTTATGACGGATTAAAGGAACGTTACGGTGAGGATATCAGTGCCCCTGCGGGAGATACCGGACTTACCTTGAAAGAGCGTCTTGACTATGAGCTGGATGTTATCAAAAACATGGGGTATGTGGACTATTTCCTGATTGTGTGGGATTTTATCAATTATGCCAAACAAAACGGCATTATGGTAGGACCGGGAAGAGGATCGGCTGCGGGAAGTATTGTAGCTTATACCCTGAAGATTACCAATATCGATCCTATCAGATACAGCCTGCTGTTTGAACGTTTCCTTAATCCGGAGCGAGTATCCATGCCGGATATTGATATTGACTTCTGTTTTGAAAGAAGACAGGAAGTAATTGATTATGTGGGACGTAAATACGGACAGGAAAAGGTAGTTCAGATTGTTACCTTCGGTACTCTGGCGGCAAAAGGTGTTATCCGTGATGTGGGACGTGTGATGGATTTGCCGTATGCGTATGTGGATTCACTGGCCAAGATGATTCCCAATGAACTGAATATTACCATTGAACGTGCGCTTCAGATTAATCCCGAGCTTCGCAAAATGTATGAAAGCGATTCACAGGTAAAGGAATTAATTGATATGAGTAAGCGTCTTGAGGGACTTCCCAGACATACCTCCATGCACGCGGCGGGAGTGGTAATCTGTTCAAGACCGGCAGAGGAATTAGTGCCCTTATCAAGAGGTTCGGACGGTTCCATAACGACCCAGTTTACCATGACGACCATTGAGGAGCTGGGGCTTCTTAAAATGGACTTTTTGGGGCTTCGTACCCTTACGGTCATTCGTGATGCGGTTGCCATGATTGAAAAGAGCAAAGGCATTCACATTGATATTGACAATATTGATTATGATGATAAAAAGGTGCTCGCTTCTTTGGGAACAGGAAAGACTGATGGTGTGTTCCAGTTAGAAAGCGGCGGCATGAAAAACTTTATGAAGGAATTAAAGCCGGAAAACCTGGAAGATATTATTGCCGGTGTTTCTTTGTACCGTCCGGGTCCGATGGACTTTATTCCTAAGTATATTAAAGGAAAAAACAGTTCGGAACCGATTGTTTATTCCTGTCCGCAGCTTGAGCCGATTCTTTCACCTACTTACGGTTGTATCGTGTATCAGGAGCAGGTTATGCAGATTGTGCGTGACCTTGGCGGTTATACACTGGGGCGAAGCGATTTGGTACGCCGTGCCATGAGCAAAAAGAAACAGTCTGTTATGGAAAAAGAGAGGGCAAACTTTATTTATGGAAATTTAGAAGAAGGTGTGCCCGGATGTGTGGCTAACGGCATACCGGAAGAGGTTGCTTCTCAGATTTATGATGATATGATGGATTTTGCAAAATATGCGTTTAATAAGTCTCATGCGGCCTGTTATGCGGTGGTGGCTTATCAGACTGCCTATCTGAAATATTATTATCCCGTAGAGTTTATGGCAGCACTTATGACATCCGTGATTGACAATTCGGCTAAAGTGGCAGAATATATTATGACCTGCCGTAATATGGGTATTAAAATCCTTCCTCCCGATATTAATCAGGGTGAGAGCGGATTTTCCGTAAAAGACAATTCCATCCGTTATTCACTTACGGCGATAAAGAGCGTGGGAAGACCGGTGATTGAAGCTGTGGTAAAGGAGAGACAGGAACGCGGCGAATTTACGAATTTGAAAGACTTTATCACCAGAATGGCGGATAAAGATGTAAACAAAAAGGCAATCGAAAACTTTATTAAGGCAGGAGCCTTTGACAGCCTTCCCGGTACAAGAAAACAGTTTATGAGTGCCTATGTGCAGATGATGGAGCACATTGTACATGATAAGAAAAATAACATGGCAGGACAGATAAGTCTGTTTGATATTGTTTCCGAGGAGGAAAAGGAAGAGTTTGACGTAAAGCTTCCCGATGTAGGAGAGTACTCTAAGGAAATGCTCCTTGCTTTTGAAAAAGAAGTTCTTGGTGTTTATATCAGCGGCCATCCGTTAGAAGAATGGGAAGAACTTTGGAAAAAAGGAGTTACCAACACGACAGCGGATTTTGTACTTGAGGAAGAAAGCAAAGAAACCGTGGTAAAAGATAATGCGACGGCTGTGATTGGCGGCCTTATTGCAGATAAAAAAATCAAATACACCAAAAATGATAAGATTATGGCCTTTTTGCAGGTGGAGGACCTGTTAGGAACTGTGGAGGTGATTGTTTTTCCCAGAGATTACGAGAAAAACAGTGCGAAACTTGTAGAAGATAATAAGGTTTTTGTCCGGGGAAGGGTTTCTTTGGAGGAAGAAAGAGACGGTAAGCTTATCTGCGAAAGGATTACTTCTTTTGATGAAATTACCAAAAGATTATGGGTTAAATTTCCCACCATGGAAGAGTATGAGAAGAAGGCAGATGAACTGCTTACAATGTTGGCGGCTTCGGATGGCAGAGACAGTGTCGTTATTTATATTGATGACCAAAAGCTCATGAAGAAGCTGCCTCCTAACCGCAATGTGAATGCAGACGAAAATTTGTGCCAAAAATTAAGCAGTATCTATGGCACGGAAAACATAAAAGTAGTGTGGGATATGAAAAAAGATTGAAATAGCCGATAAAACAGAGTAAAATAAAAAAAGCTTTGATAATAAAAGCAGCTCTTTGCAGGAAAGGACAGATAAAATATGGCAAAAGAAATAAAAACCATCGGTGTGCTTACCAGTGGCGGAGATGCGCCGGGAATGAACGCAGCGATTCGTGCGGTGGTCAGAAAAGCCATCGGAAACGGTGTAAAGGTTAAAGGAATTAAAAAGGGATATCAGGGCCTTTTAAACGAAGAAATCATAGATATGGAAAAAAGAGATGTGTCAGATACCATTCAGAAGGGCGGAACCATTTTAGGTACGGCACGTTGCGCTGAATTCAGGACAGAAGAAGGACAGCTGAAGGGTGCTGAAATTTGCCGTAAACACGGTATTGATGGATTGATTGTCATTGGCGGTGACGGTTCTTATCGCGGGGCACAGGCACTTGCAAGACAGGGAATTAATACCGTAGGTATTCCGGGAACCATTGACCTTGATATCGCATGTACCGATTATACAATTGGTTTTGATACGGCTATTAATACAGCCATGGAAGCAATTGATAAGGTAAGGGATACTTCTTCTTCTCATGAACGGTGCAGTATTATTGAAGTTATGGGCAGGAATGCCGGTTATATTGCACTCTGGTGTGGTGTGGCAAACGGTGCGGAAGATATTCTGCTTCCCGAAAAATATGATTACAACGAACAGGGGATTATCAATAATATTATAAATAACAGAAAAAGAGGAAAAACGCATCATCTGATTATCAATGCGGAGGGAATCGGACACTCCACCTCCATGGCAAGAAGAATTGAGGCAGCAACAGGTATTGAAACAAGAGCGACGATTTTAGGTTATATGCAGCGTGGCGGAAGTCCTACCTGTAAGGACCGTTTTTATGCATCTATTATGGGTGCTTATGCTGCAGATATTCTTTGCGCGGGTAAGAGTAACCGTGTGGTAGGTTATTGCCATGGTGAATTTGTGGATTTTGATATAGAAGAGGCATTGGCAATGCAGAAGGATATACCGGAGTATCAGTATCAGGTAAGCCGTTTGTTATCTCAATAAAAAGTTCAAACCATATGGTTTGAACTCGCGCAAGCTCAGCAGTTTGCGTTTTCCCCACCACATGACAGCATTTTTCTATCACCTAAAAAAATGGAAGGCGGAGTCAGGCTCCGCCTTGTTTGATATAATAAGCCGGGAGAAATAATATGATTGCGAGTTGTGCAAACAGCAGGGTGAAAAGAATTGTAACTCTGCAGGAAAAAAGCAAAAACAGGGCTAAGGAAAATGTTTTTATCATAGAAGGAATAAAAATGTTTGAGGAGGCACCTGTTCAAAAAATCCGTGAAGTATACATAGAAGAGAGCCTTTGTAATCTGACAGCACAGGGACCTTTGCAGAGGAAGCTGCAGGAGTGCAGAAAGAGGGGAATTGAGGCAGAAATTGTGACAAAAGAGGTTTTTACCAAAATATCAGATACCCGGAGCCCGCAAGGCATTTTATGTGTAGTGGAACGTTATGCATATCGTGTGGAAAAAATGCTTGCCAATGCTTTGGAAAGACAGAAAACAGAAGGAAGGGCTCCCCTTTTTTTGTTGCTTGAGGACATACAGGACCCGGGAAATCTTGGTACTATGATGCGTACGGCAGAAGGAGCCGGAGCTGATGGTATTATTCTTACCAAAGGAACGGTGGATATCTATAATCCGAAAACAATTCGTTCTACAATGGGGTCACTTTATCGGGTGCCGTTTTTTTATACGGATGAATTGGTGACAGTGATGGAATTGCTTAAGCAAAACGGTATTAAGGTATATGCTGCACATTTGCAGGGGGAAAAATATTATTATCAGTTTGACTATCAAGAGGGAGCAGCGTTTTTAATAGGTAATGAAGGAAATGGTCTTAAGAAAGAAACAGCTGACAAAGCAGATTGCTACTTAAAAATTCCCATGGAAGGACAATTGGAATCTTTAAATGCGTCCATAGCAGCAGCACTTTTGATGTATCAGGCAACGATTGCACGCCTGAAAAAATAAATTACGAAGATTTATGATTCAAATGAACGGTTACGAATGGGAAGAAAGGAATGGTATTGGTATGAAAATAGGATTTATAGGGCTTGGCAATATGGCTAAGGCAATGATTGGCGGTATGCTGGATAAGGGTATGGCATCAAAGGAGGAGATAATCGGTTCCGATAAAATGCCGGAAATGAGAGAGGCAGCTAATAACCGGTGGGGAATCAAAACGTATGAAAGTAATGCACAGGTGGCAGAAGAAGCAGAGGTGCTGGTGATGGCTGTAAAACCGCAATTCCTTGCACAGGCTATTTCGGAGCTAAAGGATGCGGTGAGTGATGATACGTTGATTATCAGTATTGCAGCCGGGAAAAAAACACAGGAAATTGAGCACCTTTTTGGAAAATCAATTAAACTGGTTCGTTGCATGCCCAATACACCGGCACTGGTTGGAGAAGGATGCTCGGCTCTTTGTGGCAATGCCCATGTGACAGAAGTGGAAATGAAGCAGTGTAAGGCAATTATGGAAAGCTTCGGAATGGCAGAAGAAGTGCCTGAGAATCTTATGGATGCAGTTACCGGATTGAGCGGCTCTTCACCGGCATTTGTGTTTATGTTTATAGAAGCAATGGCAGATGGTGCGGTTCTGGCAGGAATGCCCCGAAAACAGGCTTATACGTTTGCGGCGCAGACCGTTATGGGAAGTGCGAAGCTGATGCTTGAGACAGGGAAAAATCCCGGAGAGCTCAAGGATATGGTGTGTTCACCGGCAGGAACCACGATTGAAGGTGTCAGAACATTGGAGGAAAGAGCGTTCCGTGCGGCAGTCATGGACGCTGTGAAAGCGGCTGTCGAAAAATCACAAAAAATGTAAAAAGATTGTAATATTATTACCAAAAAGTGGATAAAAAATTGAATAAAAACACCGGTTCAAATTTCAAAAACTTGACAAATGGGGAATGATTTGTTAAGATGAGTCGCATACGCATGTAATAAATCTGTAATATATTCATTTTAGAATCATTTGTAAAGAGCTTTGGAGGTAGCAAAATGAACCGGAGAAATAAACTGCTTATGATAGCAGCAGGTGTGCTTTGCAGCCTGTGGATTGTCACGGCAGAGGAAATAACCGTTCAGGCAACTGAAAAGGAAGAATACGATTTTCTTACATCTGGAGTGGCGGAGGTCTTAGATCCCGGTGCTATCAGTTCGGACACTCCCGTAGAAGAACAGACAGAATTAAATATTAACCAGAAGTTTGAAAGTGAAAAAGCAAGAATGGAAGAGGAACTTGCCATGGCGAATGTCCAAAATGCTTTGAATATTCGCAAAGAAGCTGATGAAAAGTCTGAAAAAGTAGGTTTTTTGTATAAGGACTGTGGCGGCACCATTCTTGAGCAGAAGGACGGTTGGACCAAAATTCAGTCAGGAAATGTTATAGGCTGGGCAAAGGATGAATATCTTCTTTTCGGAGAAGATGCCAAATTAATGGCAGAGGATGTGGGAAACTGGATTGTGACATTGGATTCCGCAGCAGTCAGAGTCCGTAAAGAACCCAGTTTTGAAGCAGATATATATGGACTGCTTGCGCATGAGGATACAGTGGAATTGATTGACATTGTAAACGAAAGCTGGATTAGTGTAGAGTACGATGATGAAATCGGTTATATCAATACGAATTATATCAATGTGGAGTTTTATATTGATAAAGCAGAAAGTATTGAGGTAGTAAAAGCCAGAGAACGCGCAGAAAAAGAACGCAGGAGAAAGGCAAATCGCGGAGCAGTTTCAGCAGATGCTGATGAACTTCGCCTTCTCGGTGCTTTGATTTATTGTGAAGCAGGCAACCAGTCCTATGATGGAATGGTAGGGGTTGGAGCGGTTGTTATGAACCGTGTGAAGCATAGTGCTTACCCCAATACTATTCATGGCGTTATTTATGCCTCGGGGCAATTTACTCCCGCTATGACAGGTAAGGTGGCAAGAGTATATGAGGGCAATGTGCCTGAGCTTTGTCTGCAGGCGGCACAGGCAGCCATAAACGGTGAAACAACGGTAGGTGGTGCTACCTATTTCAGAAGAGCCGGAAAGAGAGAAGGATACGTTTTAGGGGATCATGTTTTTTGGTAGGGAAAGGTTTTGTGCCGGCCAGGCTGATTGTGAGTGCATAAAAGGAGGATGATATGAGTTTTACGACAATTTGGTTAAGCATTTTTGTTGCATGCATTGTAATTGAAATTGCAACCATGGGACTTTTTACCATCTGGTTTGCGGGAGGTTCATTGATAGCAGCATTAGTTGCGGCAGTTGGGGGACCTTTGTGGCTGCAGATAGCTCTGTTCTTTGTGATTTCATTGGTTTTGCTGTATTTAACAAGACCCATAGCGGTAAAGTATTTCAATAAAGACAGAGTAAAGACCAATGCGGAGAGTCTGGTGGGGCAGCAGGCGATTGTCATCAGTGAAATCAATAACCTGCAAGGTGTCGGTCAGGTTACGGTAAACGGGCAGGAGTGGAGTGCCCGTAATGTAAAGGGAGATAAAGAACTTCCGATAGGAAGTGTGGTTATTATTCGTGCCATCAGCGGTGTGAAACTTATGGTAGAAGAAAAAGAAAATTAGAAGGAGAATGAGTATGCTGGCAGTTTTTATGGTACTTTTAGTAGTAGTCGTTTTGGTTTTGGCATCCTGTATCAAGATTGTTCCTCAGGCATATGCGTATGTAGTGGAGCGTCTTGGTGCCTATCAGGGAACATGGTCGGTAGGTCTTCATGTAAAAATGCCTATTATTGACAGAGTAGCAAAGAGAATCAATTTAAAAGAGCAGGTAGTGGACTTCGCACCCCAGCCTGTTATTACAAAGGATAACGTAACCATGCGGATTGATACGGTTGTATTTTTCCAGATTACAGACCCTAAGCTGTTTGCATACGGTGTCGAAAATCCCATTATGGCGATTGAAAATCTGACAGCTACAACACTTCGTAATATTATCGGTGATTTGGAACTGGATCAGACATTAACTTCCAGAGAAACCATTAATACCAAGATGCGAGCTTCCCTGGATGAGGCGACAGACCCTTGGGGTATCAAAGTGAATCGTGTGGAGCTTAAGAATATTATTCCTCCTGCGGAAATTCAGAACGCCATGGAGAAACAGATGAAGGCAGAGCGTGAACGAAGGGAAGCCGTTACCAGAGCGGAAGGTGAGAAGAAGGCAAGTGTCACTGTAGCGGAAGGTAAAAAGGAGGCTGCCATTTTGGAAGCAGAGGCAGAAAAGCAGTCAGCCATCCTGCGTGCGGAAGCACAGAAGGAAAAGATGATTCGTGAAGCGGAAGGTGAAGCGGAAGCTATTTTGAAGGTACAGCAGGCAACCGCAGACGGCATCAGAATGATTCGGGAAGCGGGAGCTGATGAAGCGGTACTTCGTATCAAGAGTCTGGAAGCGTTTGAGAAGGCTGCAGACGGTAAAGCAACCAAAATTATTATTCCTTCGGAGATTCAGGGAGTTGCGGGACTGGCAGCTTCGTTAAAAGAAATCGTAACAGAAAAGTAAGATAGTAGGATAAGGTTTCTGCCTGCAGGTTTTGCCCTGCAGGCTGAAGTTTTTAAGAAAGGTATGGTTACTGCAATGAACTTAAAAGGAAGACATTTTTTGAAATTACTTGATTTCACACCGGAGGAGATACTTTATCTGGTGGATTTGGCCGCAGATTTAAAAGATAAAAAGAAAAAAGGCATTTCTACAAGAGATATGCATGCAGGTAAAAATATTGCACTTATTTTTGAAAAGACCAGTACCAGAACACGTTGTTCTTTTGAAGTGGCAGCACATGATTTGGGTATGAACGCAACTTACTTAGATCCTGCTGCATCTCAGATTGGAAAGAAGGAAAGTATTGCGGATACAGCGCGTGTTCTTGGAAGTATGTATGAAGGAATTGAATATCGCGGATATGGACAGGAAAAAGTAGAAGAATTGGCAAAATATGCAGGAGTGCCGGTTTGGAACGGACTTACCAATGAATTTCATCCTACCCAGATGCTTGCAGATGTTCTTACCATTCAAGAAAAGCTTGGCCGAATCAAAGGTGTAAAGATGACATATATGGGAGATGCCCGTTACAATATGGCGAATTCCCTTATGGTAGTTTGTGCAAAATTGGGTATGCATTTTACAGCCTGCACGGCTAAGAAATATTTTCCTGAGGAAGAACTGGTAAATACCTGCCGGGAAATGGCAAAGGAAACCGGTGGAAGCATCACACTTACGGAAGATGTGGAAGCGGGAACCAAAGGAGCGGATGTCATATATACCGACGTCTGGGTATCCATGGGAGAATCTGATTATATATGGGAAGAGAGAATCAAAGATCTGTTGCCTTATCAGGTAAACAAAAAGGTAATGGATAATGCAGGGAAAGACGCAATCTTTATGCACTGTCTGCCGGCATTCCATGATTTAAATACAAAAATCGGACAGGAAATGAATGAAAAGTTTGGTATCGGTGAGATGGAAGTAACCCATGAAGTATTCGAGTCTGAACAGTCGGTAGTATTCGATGAGGCTGAAAACAGAATGCACACGATTAAGGCGGTTATGGCGGCTACACTTTAAGGATAATATGGGAGCCAAAGTATGACATTAATGAAGAAAACAGGCTACAGGTCTGTGTTTTTTGAGGAACTGGATTCCACCAATGAGGAAGCCAAAAGGCAGGCACAGGCAGGGGCAGAAAGCGGACTTCTGATAGTGGCTGACAAACAGATAAAAGGCAGGGGAAGAAGGGGCAGAAGTTGGGAATCTCCGGCCGGAAGCAATATTTTTATGTCACTGCTCCTAAGGCCAACCTTAAAAATGGAGAGTGCTTCCATGATAACACTTGTCATGGCACTTAGCGTATCTGAGGCAATTACGGAGATGACAGGGCTCTTTGCACGGATTAAATGGCCAAACGACGTCGTTGTGAATGGAAGGAAAACAGTGGGGATTCTTACAGAACTTTTTGTGAATGGAGATGGAAGCTGGTATCTGATTTGCGGTGTGGGAATTAATGTTAATCAAAAGAGTTTCCCCGGGGAACTGGCAGAAACGGCGACATCACTTTTTTTAGAGAGCGATACAGAGACGGATCGCAGGAAATTGACAGAAAAGGTTATGGAAAGGTTTGATGAAAACTACCGGACTTTTTGTAACAAAGAGACTATGGAAGATTTGATGGAAGTCTACAATACTCTTTTGGTGAATAAAGATGCGGCGGTACGTGTGCTTGACCCTAAAGGAGAATACGAAGGAATGGCACTTGGCATTAACCGGGAAGGAGAGCTTTTGGTCAGAAAGGAAGACGGCAGCATAGAAGATGTCTACGCGGGAGAAGTATCGGTAAGAGGAATTTATGGATATGTGTGAAGAAAAAATGGTTTTGTGCGGGGCAAATGCTTACGAACAAAAATATTATTTTAATGAAAAATTTAACAGTATTCCTGAGTCTGTCAAGGATGAGCTTCATATCATCTGCGTACTTTTTACGGAGGAAGTAGGAGGTATTTTTACCATAGAATTTGAAAAGGACGGAAGTATTTCCATGCGTACGGAATATGCGGATGACGATTTCCTTTATGATGATGTAAGCAGTGGACTTTTAGTGAGTGAAATCAGAAGAAAGAGACAGGAATTATTTGAGACCTTAAGCTTATACTACAGAGTGTTTGTTTTGCATGAAGATGCAGGTAAACTCCTTAATGATGAGTAACAATAGCAGAAAGGGAAAAATATGATTTTAGTAGTGGACGTGGGTAATACCAATATTACCTGTGGTGTTTATGAAGGAAAAAAGCTTAAGACAACTTTCCGTATGATGACGAAGTTCCCCAGAACTTCTGATGAATACGGTATCAGCATCAGAGAACTTCTTCGCACCAATCAGATTGATAAACAAGAGATAGAAGGAACCATTATTGCCAGTGTTGTGCCCAATGTAATGCATTCACTGGTAGGTGCCTTTACCAGATATGTGGGGACACAGCCGATTATTGTGGGACCCGGTGTAAAGACAGGAATTAAGATTACATCTGATAATCCACGCGAAATCGGGCCTGACCGAATCGTAGATGTGGTTGCAGCGTATGAGCTGTACGGCGGACCTGTCCTGGTACTTGATTTCGGTACGGCAACTACTTACGATTTAGTGACGCAGGACGGTTGCTTTGGCGTAGGTATCACGGCACCCGGCATCCGTATTTCTGCAAAAGCACTTTGGGAAGATACAGCCAAGCTGCCGGAAATTGAAATTAAGAAGCCGAAGTCTATTTTGGCAAGAGAGACGATTTCCAGTATGCAGGCGGGACTGGTATACGGACAGATAGGACAGACGCAGTACATTATCAATCAGGTCAAAAAGGAAACCGGTTATGACAATCTGAAGGTAGTGGCAACGGGAGGTCTTGGCAGAATTATAGCAGATGAGACCGATGCCATTCAGATATACAACAGGGATTTGACATTGGAAGGATTACGGATTATTTATGAAAAAAATGCAAAAGGGTAACAGTTTGCTTCATGAACTGAAAATCGGAAATGCAACCTTTAAGAATAATCTTATTCTGGCACCCATGGCAGGCGTAACAGACCTGCCATTTCGTTTGCTTTGTAAAGAGCAGGGAGCCGGTCTGGCTTGCATGGAAATGGTCAGCGCAAAAGCAATTTATTATAAAAACAAAAATACCGAAGAACTTTTGGAAATTCATCCGGATGAACAGCCTGTATCTTTGCAGCTGTTTGGTTCCGATGCAGATATCATCAGCGAGATGGCAAAGAAAATAGAGGACAGGCCTTTTGCAGTGCTTGATATCAATATGGGCTGTCCTGTGCCGAAGGTGGTTAATAATGGGGAAGGATCTGCACTTATGAAGAATCCAAAACTAGTAGAGGAAATCTTAAGAAAGACCGTAAAAGCCATCAAGAAGCCGGTAACCGTTAAAATACGGAAAGGATTTAATGACGACATGGTAAACGCCGTGGAAATTGCCAAAATCGCAGAGGACTGCGGCGTGGCGGCGGTAGCAGTGCACGGACGCACCAGGGAGCAGTACTATGCAGGCAAAGCTGATTGGAATATTATTGCTGAAGTCAAACAGGCAGTGTCTATTCCTGTTATCGGTAACGGGGATGTGACAGACGGTATGTCAGCTAAGGCACTGGTGGAACAGACCGGCTGTGACGGCATCATGATAGGGCGTGCAGTCAGAGGAAATCCATGGATATTCAGGGAGATAGAGTATTTTCTTGCAACCGGCGAAGTGTTGAAAAGACCGGAGAGAGCAGAGGTAAAGGATGTGATTCTGCGTCACGGGGAGATGGAACTTTTGGTTAAGGGAGAATATACTGCTGTCCGGGAAATGCGAAAGCATATTGCATGGTATACCACCGGATATCCGAATTCCGCGTCCTTACGAAGGCATATCAATGAAATGGAAAGTTTTGAGGATTTAAAAGTGGCCGTAAGTCAGATTTTTGGCGAATAGAAGAAGACGTGTCTGCATATCCTTTGGTATGGAAAAACAGTCTAAAACCCTTTTTTACATTGGAATAGCGAATATTCAGGAAAAACAGAAGAAACCACCGGGGCAGGCTTTGGCTGTCTGCAAATTGGCAAGGCCGTTGTCTTATGCACAGGGAAGCCTGCAAATCTA
>CAYWHY010000002.1:73832-76750 GCA_964458255.1 uncultured Lachnospiraceae bacterium
CTGTCTGCAAATTGGCAAGGCCGTTGTCTTATGCACAGGGAAGCCTGCAAATCTATTTCTGTCTGTTGCCCGATTTTGTGTTGGAAGATTTGTTGCGGGGAGTAGGAACAGGAAAGAAAAGATGGAGCACAAAAAGGCGGAAGAAAAAGTGGTATGCAGTGACCGGTAATGCCATAAAGGTTGCAAAAGCCGATTTGCAGGGTGGCAGATTTGATTATATGGTGATTGAAGGACCGGCGAGGGGAATATTCGCACTGCAGAACCTTGCAGAGGAGGCAGCGGAGTCCCATTTTGCAGATAAGGACCTACCGGAAGAGCTTTTTGCAGTTTGCCTTTGGGAAGCACTGAAAAACAGAAGTGTGAACAACATCAGTATATCGTTACCTAAGGAATGCGGAACACTGGCAGTGGAGCAGGTGATAGCGCTGACAAAACCGTATCTGTCACGTATTAATTCGGCGGTACTTGTGGGCGAGGAAAGCGAAGCAGCAAATGTACTGGAGAATTACTTGTATGATGAGTACGGTATTCCGGCATCTTATGAGAAATATCCTTTGAAAAGCACTATCTGGATTGATTTGGAGGAGCAGCAAAACACGATTGATGAAAAATACGTAAATGAAAATGGAATTTATCATCTAAATAAGGCAGAAGTGATGAAATTCCTTGACACTACGGTAAAAAATGGGTATAATACCAAAGTTAATTAGAACTTTATGCAGGGCATGGTTCTATGACACAATAGAGAAGTTATGAAAGATGGAAGGGCGATTAGCAATGGAAAAGAAGAACATACTTACCTATGAGGGACTGCGTAAATATGAAGATGAGCTTCATGAACTCAAGGTAGTAAAAAGACAGGAAGTAGCACAGAAAATTAAAGAAGCAAGAGAGCAGGGCGACTTGTCCGAAAATGCCGAGTATGATGCGGCTAAGGATGAGCAGAGGGATATTGAAGCCAGAATTGAAGAACTGGAAAAAATCTTAAAGAATGCAGAAGTAATTGATGAGGATGAAGTTGACCTTGACAAAATCAGCATCGGTTGCCGTGTTAAAATTCTTGATATGGAATTTGATGAAGAATTAGAATATAAAATCGTAGGTTCTACAGAAGCAAACAGTTTAAAAGGTAAGATTTCCAATGAATCACCTGTAGGGAAGGCATTGATTGGATGCAAAGTGGGTGATGTCGCAGAAGTAGAAACCCAGGCAGGAGTTTTAAAGTACAAGGTACTTGAAATTCAGCGTTCCAACTAATTTCAAAAGAGACAAGGAGAGTTAGCAGTGGAAAATCAGCAGAACATAAAGTCCCGGCAGGAACAGGATGTTAATCAGTTATTAAAGGTAAGAAGAGAGAAGCTTGCAGCTTTGCAGGAAGAAGGCAAAGATCCTTTTAAGATTACCAAATATGATGTTACTCATCACACCCGGGATGCAAGGGAGCAGTACAATGCTCACGAGGAAAAACTGTTAGCAGGAAGAGTGGCACCTGATGTGGAAGGTTTGGATGAGGCGGCAGCGAAAGAAGTACTGAATGCAGATTATAATGAGAGAAGAGCCATCATGGATGCAAGTCCTATTGAGGTAACCATTGCCGGCCGTATGATGTTTAAGCGTGTCATGGGAAAGGCTTCTTTCTGTAATATTCAGGACTTAAAGGGCAGAATTCAGGTTTATGTTGCCAGGGATGCTATCGGTGAAGAGGCTTATGCAGACTTTAAAAAGTCAGATATCGGTGATATTTACGGTGTTAAGGGGTATGTATTCAGAACCAGGACAGGTGAGATTTCTGTTCATGCGGTAGGTATGACTCTGCTTAGCAAGAACTTACAGATTCTTCCTGAAAAATTCCATGGACTTACAGATACAGATACCCGTTATCGTCAGAGATATACAGACCTTATCATGAATGAGGAGGTAAGGGATACTTTTGTAAAAAGATCGCAGATTATTTCTTCTATCAGAAGATATTTGGACGGGCAGGGATTTCTTGAAGTGGAAACTCCCATGCTGGTAAGCAATGCGGGTGGTGCAGCGGCAAGACCGTTTGAGACCCATTACAATGCACTTGACGAAGATGTAAAGCTTCGCATCTCCCTTGAATTATATTTAAAGAGATTGATTGTAGGCGGTATGGAAAGAGTTTATGAAATCGGTCGTGTATTCCGTAACGAGGGACTTGATACCAGACATAACCCGGAATTTACTCTGATGGAGCTTTATCAGGCATATACCGATTATTACGGAATGATGGATCTTACAGAGAATATGTTCCGTCATGTAGCACAGGAAGTTTGTGGCACAACACTGATTCCTTATGGTGAACACATGATTGACCTTGGTAAGCCTTTTGAAAGACTTACCATGATTGAAGCTGTTAAAAAATATACAGGCATTGATTTTGATGAAGTAGCAGATACAGCGGCAGCTAAGAAGCTTGCCGATGAGAAAGAGGTTCATTACGAAGCAAGACATACCAAGGGCGATATCTTAAATCTCTTCTTTGAAGAATTTGTAGAAGAGCATCTGGTTCAGCCTACTTTCGTTATGGATCATCCTGTTGAAATTTCTCCGCTCACTAAGCGTAAACCGGACAAGCCGGATTATGTAGAGCGTTTCGAGTTATTTATTACCGGTAGGGAAATGTGTAATGCTTATTCCGAGTTAAATGATCCTATCGATCAGAGAGAACGTTTCAAAGCGCAGGAAGCTGCACTGGCAGCAGGGGATGAAGAAGCGAACACTACAGATGAAGATTTCATGAATGCACTTGAAATCGGTATGCCACCTACAGGCGGCATCGGATATGGTATCGACAGACTGGTAATGTTGCTTACAAATAGTCCGGCGATAAGGGACGTGCTGTTGTTCCCGACGATGAAATCCCTGAACTAGTGTTCGATTTTGGAGAGCATCCA
>CAYWHY010000003.1:0-42419 GCA_964458255.1 uncultured Lachnospiraceae bacterium
ATCTGAGCCTTTTTTCTTTGCCCAGTTTTTTCATAGGTCATTTGACACTATCCTTTTCTTTGGAAGAATGACTTGCAAAGTCATTCTTCTGGCGAAAACCATAGTTGTACTTGGACGATGTCCTTTATCGTCCTAGTATAACTTTTTCGCCTACTCTTTAGCTATTATTTTAACCTTTCTGACACCGTGATGGCTTTCTAAGGCTTCTAACATTTCCGATACATCCCCCGTCGTCGGAAGCACCTGCATACTTAAGCTTAAGGATGCCACTCCGCTGATGGGAATACTCTGATGAATTGTTAATATGTTCGCACCAAACTCTGCAATCATCTTGAGCACATCCGACAAAAGTCCCGGCTCATCCTCCATCTGGAAAGTCAGAGTAATGGTTGTCCCCTGAGAATGCTCATGGAACTCAAAAATATCTTCTTTGTACTTATAAAAAGAACTACGGCTGATACCGACCTGATCGGCTGCTTCGTTGATGGTATTTACTTTTCCCGAATCCAGCAGTTTCTTTGCTTCCACAACCTTAAGAAGCACCTCGGGTACCGCCTGCTCCTTTACTACATAATATCGTTTTCCCATAAGCTACCTCAACGCAAAATCCCTCGGTCGCGGACAAATGTTTTTATTTGTCTTTTCTTCAAAGACACTTGTCCGTCAACGAGGGATATTCTATCACATAATTTTTAGGAAGGCAAGGGGTTTATTTAAATTCATAAAAAGAAATCCGTTCAAAATCCCATGCCCGTGCGCCTTCTTATAACAATTCTTTCAAAAGTTGATTTACCATGCCCGGGTCAGCCTTACCCTTCATTGCTTTCATGGTCTGACCGACAAGGAAACCGATTGCTTTTTCCTTACCATTACGGTAATCCTCTACAGACCGGGGATTATTTGCAATCACTTCTTCTACCGTCCTACGAAGCGCGCCCTCATCATTAACTGTTTTAAGACCTTTTTCTTCCACATATTTTTCGGGGTCAATGTTGTTTCTGAACATTTCCTCAAAAACTTCCTTTGCTACCGTGCTGTTGATTGCCTTGGCATCAGCAAGTTTAATCAGCTTGGCAAGATTTTCAGGCGAAAACCGGATATCTTCAGGATCCATGTTGTTTTCTTTCAAAAGGCGGAGCGTTTCTACCATCAGCCAGTTGGAAACCTTCTTAGGCTGTGCACCTAATGCTACGGTTTCTTCAAAAATATCAGCCATATGCTTGGTTCCCGTAATAATTTCAATATCATACCCGGGAATATCAAACTCTTCTTTGTAACGTGCCATCTTTTCTTCTCTGAATTCCGGCTGTTTTGCTTTGATATCTGCAAGGAATTCATCGGTAAGTACGATAGGCACCAAGTCAGGGTCAGGGAAATAACGATAATCCTGTGCATCCTCTTTACTTCTCATGGCATAAGATTCACCGCTATTATCATCCCAACGTCTTGTTTCCTGTATTACCTTTTCACCTGCTTCAATCAGGTCAATCTGCCGCTCTCTTTCCCCTTCGATTGCTCGTGCGATTGCCTTAAAGGAGTTCAAATTCTTCATTTCGGTACGTGTTCCGAATTCGGCTGCGCCCACTTCCCTTACGGAAAGATTTACGTCTGCACGCATGGAACCTTCCTGCAATTTACAATCGGAAGCGCCGAGATACTGCACAATCATACGAAGCTTTTCAAGATAAGCAATT
This sequence comes from uncultured Lachnospiraceae bacterium, assembly GCA_964458255.1. Lineage (GTDB taxonomy): Bacteria > Bacillota > Clostridia > Lachnospirales > Lachnospiraceae > Suilimivivens. The sequence goes on from CAYWHY010000003.1 coordinate 1,695, forward strand.
ACCTCTTCCGCACTTCTCATATCAGGCTCAGATACGATTTCAATAAGCGGTACGCCGGAACGATTATAATCTACCAGTGAGCAGTCATCCCACTCGTCATGTATCAGTTTGCCGGCATCTTCTTCCATATGGATTTCATGAATACCGATAAATTTCTTTCCGTTTTCTGTTTCAATTTCTACCTTGCCGCTTTGGCAGATAGGCAGATACAGCTGGGAAATCTGATAATTCTGCGGATTATCCGGATAAAAATAGTTTTTACGGTCAAATTTGCAATACCTGGTAATATTACAGTTCGTTGCAAGTCCTACCGCAACAGCATATTCCAGCACCTGCCTGTTCAAAACAGGAAGAGAGCCCGGCATACCGGTACAGACAGGACAGGTATGGGTATTGGGTGCCCCACCAAACTGTGTGGAACAGCCGCAGAAAATTTTGGTTTTGGTAGCAAGCTCTACATGCACTTCCAGACCAATGACGGTTTCATATTGCTTTCCCATCCTAGTGCTCCTCCTTTCTGCCAAAGGCACCTCTTGCTTTTTCGTAAGTGTAAGCTGCCTGAATCAGATTCTTTTCTTTAAAGCAGTCGCCAATCAGCTGAAGACCTATGGGAAGTCCCTTAGAATCCACGCCGCAGGGGATACTGATACCCGGAAGCCCCGCTAAATTAAGTGAAATCGTATAAATATCTCCCAAATACATCTTAATGGGGTCTGATAAGCTCTCCCCAAGCTTAGGCGCCGTGGTAGGTGCTACAGGTCCCAAAATCACATCATATTTTGCAAATGCTTCATCAAAAGCTTTTTTAATTAATGCTTTAACACGAAGGGCTTTCAAATAGTAAGCATCATAATAACCGGAGCTTAGTACAAAGCTTCCTAACATAATCCTTCTCTTTACTTCCGCACCAAAGCCTTCGCAGCGGGATTTCTTGTACATATTGTGAAGTCCTGCATATTCCCCGGTACGATAACCGTATTTAATGCCGTCAAAACGCTCAAGGTTTGAACTTGCTTCTGCTGCCGCAATCGTATAATAAGTAGGAATTGCATATTCCACAAGACTTAAATCAAACTCTTCTACCATGGCACCTTTTTCTTTCAGCACACCGGCTGCCTTAAGAACAGCATCCTTTACTTCCGGAGCAAGGCCTTCCCCGAAATAATCTCTGGGAATACCAATCTTCATACCCTTTACATCATCAACGAGAGCACTTGTAAAGTCAGTATCTTCTCTCTTAACAGAGGTAGAATCCTTAGGGTCATGAGACGCAATCACTTCCATAATGGTTGCACAGTCTGTCACATCCTTACAAAGCGGTCCAATCTGGTCAAGAGAGGAACCGTAAGCAATCAGTCCGTATCGGGATACCGTACCGTAAGTCGGTTTTAATCCCACTACACCACAAAATGACGCAGGCTGTCTGATGGAGCCGCCTGTATCGGAGCCAAGTGCATAGAAACATTCTTTCGCAGCCACTGCTGCCGCACTGCCGCCCGAAGAACCACCCGGTACATGTTCAGGATTCCATGGATTTTTCGTTTCGCCAAACGCAGAGGTCTCTGTGGTAGAGCCCATAGCGAACTCGTCCATGTTGGTTTTTCCGATTATAACCGCACCTGCCTTCTGAAGATTAATTACTGCTTCTGAAGAATAGGTGGGTACAAAATTTCCTAAAATTTTGGAAGAACAGGTGGTAAGAAGTCCTTCCGTACACATATTGTCTTTAATGGCAACCGGCACACCCGCTAAAGGTCCTGTAAGCTCACCTGCATCGATTTTCTTTTGTACTTCTTCTGCCTGCTTTAAGGCACCTTCTTTATCCACTGTTACATAACAGTGGTAGATGCTTTCGGTCTTTTCAATCTGCTCAAGAACCGCCTTGGTTGCTTCTAAAACAGTTACTTCTTTATTTTTAATTGCTGCCGCAAGTTCTACGGCAGTCATATCCGATATACTCATCTCTGCCGTCCTCCTAATCAAATGTACGGGGCACTACAAACATGCCGTCCTTTTCTTCCGGCGCATTCTTTAAAATCCCGTCTCTGTCATCACCGTTTGTTACTACGTCTTCTCTGAACACATTATTTACCGGAAACACATGGGACATGGGTTCTACACCTGTAGTATCCAGTTCGCCCAGCTTATCAATATAATCCAGCATACGTCCCATATCCTTCCCTGCTGCTTCCTTTTCCTCATCGGAAAGCTCCAGTTTGGCAAGTATGCCTACATATTCAATGGTTTCATCCGAAATGATATTTGCCATAATTTCATTCCTTTCCTACTTTCAATTTTCCAAACATTACAATTAATAATCTACTACTTTTATGATTTTGTGTCTACTTTTTTCTTAGTCATGATTACTGCATTTCAAAGGATTTTCCCAACTTTTAACTTGTCAACATTTGTATATCTAAACACTTTATGGTACAGTGATAACAGAATACCAAACATATTTATGAAGGAGAACTTGCATATGACAAAAAAAGAACTTGCAATTGCTAAACATGATATAAAATTCAACTGCGCTCAGGCAGTAGCCTGTTCCTTTGCTGAAGAAGTGGGCGTTTCGGAAGAAATTCTGTTCAAAACAAACGAAGGTTTCGGTCTTGGCATGGGTGGTATGGAAGGCATCTGCGGTGCTCTTTCAGGCGGCATTTCACTTGCCGGTTTCAAAAATAGTGACGGAAATCTTGCAAATCCGGGTACCAAAGCTGACACCTACAGGCTTGCCAAAGAAATGTTAGAACGCTTTGAAGAAAAAACCGGCAGCACCATTTGCAAAAAGTTAAAAGGCACAGAAACAGGAAAGCCTCTCTGTTCGTGCCCTGACTGTATCTGTAAGGGTGTGGAAGTGGTTGAAGAAGTATTGGGGTTATAATCATACTTTTACTGCTGCCTATAAAATAACTCAGGCTCCGCATTTAAGCGGAGCCCGTTTTATTTGACAAAAAACCGTCAATTGGCTTAATCTGATTATTTCTTAAAATTCTCAAAATATCTCTTTGTTTCAGCTGCTACCACACCACTTAATGCTACGAGTGCAATTAAGTTTGGAATCGCCATAAGTCCATTGAAAATATCTGCAATGGTCCACACGGCCTTTACTGTCATGAAAGGTCCTATAAATACTGCCAGAATATATAACCAGCGGTAACCTGTTACCACCTTCATATTACCTTTAAATAAATATTCCAGACATTTTTCAGAATAATAATCCCATCCCAAAATTGTGGTAAACGCAAAGAATACAAGGCAAATCATCAATATAAATGACGCAACCTGTGCAGGAAAAGGAAGTCCTTCCTGAAAAGCTCTTGTGGTGACTGCCACACCCTCAAGACCATTTTCTGCTGCATATGTATGAGAACCGGTAAGAACGATGGACAAGCCTGTCATGGAACAAACAATAATTGTATCAATGAATGTTCCAAGCATAGATACAAGTCCCTGTTTCACCGGATCGTCCACTGTTGCCGTACATGCCGCAATAGGCGCACTGCCAAGACCTGCTTCGTTAGAAAAAATACCTCTTGCAATACCTTTTTGCATGGCAATCAGCATAGTTCCCACTGCACCGCCTGTGACAGCACGGAGTCCGAATGCACTCTGTACGATTTCCACAAATGCTGCCGGAATATCCGTAAGATGTGTGAGGATAATAATCATCGCTACAGCAATATACAAAATAGCCATAAAAGGAACAACTATTTGGGAAACGCCGGAAATCCTCTGTATCCCGCCAATCACAACAAGTGCCGTACACACGGTCAGAAATACACCTGTAATTACAACCGTCCAGGAGTAATTTGCTCCAAACAAATGAACTGTCCAAGTGTTGTTCGGATCAAAAAATCCGTTTACAGCACTGGTAATACCATTAATCTGTGTAAAGGTACCGATACCCAAAAGACCCGCAAGAACACCAAAAATTGCGAACAGCTTCGCCAACCATTTCCATTTAGGTCCCATACCTTTTTCAATATAAAGAAACGGGCCACCTATAATATGTCCGTCTTCTGCTACAGTACGATATTTAACGGCAAGCATACATTCCGCATACTTTGTTGCAATACCGACAATCGCAGCAATCCACATCCAAAACAAGGCACCTGCGCCACCGGCTACCACCGCTGTGGCAACACCGACAATATTACCGGTACCGATTGTTGCGGATAAAGAAGTACAAAGTGCTGCAAAGCTGGATACTTCTCCATTTTCGGTGTCACTTTCATTCTTAAACATGTACTTGAACGCAAGGCCAAGTCTGGTAAACTGTAATCCTTTTAAACGGACAGATAAAAAAATTCCCGTTGCCAGAATCAGAACAATAAGCGGAATCCCCCATACAAAATCACTAATTGCGGCTAAAACAGCGTTAATTTTGTCAATTATTTCCATCATGGTTCTTTCTCCTTCTACCTGTAAAGCTTTAAATTTTTACGCAAAAATGTCACCTGCTTTTATGAACGAAAAAAGAGCTGATTTTCATCAGCCCTCCAAAGAGTAGAACTCGCATATAAATGCTCTGTCCTTTTGCCTGAGAGATTGGCAGCTTCCTGCCGTACACCTTCGGCGCCCTGCTTTTTAGGGACTCTCCAGAGTTTGTGACTATATTAATATGTATTCATTGTCAGTGATTTCAACTATATCACATTAGTTATTTATATGCAATCCCACATTATTATAAAATACAAATTAACCTTTCCTGATTTGTCCAAAACTTTTAAACCATGCATGCTCTTTGCATTTTCCCATTTGGAAATATATAAACCTGATTTTCTATAGCTCTTGCCTGTAACAATGTCTTCCAATGATTACTTCTTTTCGCCGGCCAGTTTGCGGGAACAATAATAACATCCGCTGTTTTCAGCTGCTTTTCTACTTTTGCTGTGTTTGCCGCTTTGTCTTTCCATTCAATATGCATCTGATATAACGCAATTCTCATATATATGCCTGGCTTTCCTGTATTTTGCTTAATTCTTGCTTTTAAATAACCATTGGCACGGTTATTTCTCCTTGCTATAATCAATTCATAGCGTAGATATTATAACGAAAAATCGTTTTTATTCTTAAATTCTAAGTAGGCATTCCGGTCACGGAGTGCATCATCTGTTTTGAAATCCTTGCTAATTACCCATTAACAAAATCAGAGCAGGGAACAAAGCAGAAACCCTTTGTTTTGTGTATGCAGTTTCCTGCCCACAGACGGAAGAAGAATTTACCCAGAAATTATCCGATGCCTTTGAAAGTGCAGGCAACGGATGTATGGAACTTACAGTCCGGTGTATTAATACTAATTTCGGCAAAAATAAGGAATTACTCGAAGTTTCTGTCTGAACAGAAAGCGGAGGTGGTCAGTATGTTATTATACGAATATAACGAAGAATATGTGCGAAACTCCCTTGAAGAAACAGGGTATGAAAATGGCTACGAAAACGGCTACGCAAAAGGCTCCAGCCAATTGGGAATACTGGTAAAACTTCTTCTTTCCGAAGGAAAAACTGAAGATGCCATTGCAGTTTCTGAAAATGAATCTTTGCGGGAAGAATATTATAAAAAATTCAATATTTCAGGATAATATCAAAGGGAGTACCCCTGTATCTGAGCTGCTTCCATGTGCGAACAGCTTAGGCGGGGTACTCCCGGAAATCTTGTTCCAATCAAGTCAAAATAACAGCTCCACCTGTGACAAGTACTTTTTTCATTTCGATTCCCTTTCCTTGTAATAACTGCATACAGATGCTTTATTTTACGTTTTGTGCTTCCTGATATTCCCGCAGTTTATGATTAAAAAGTCTGGCACTTCTTCTATCATTTATCCACAATATCACATAAACCATCACAAATACTACCGCTATTCCTATTGCCAATGCCACACTGACTATCGGCTTAAAAGTAGTGCCTGCCGCATAATTCAATCCAAAAACCATTCCTTCAACCAAGAGTAAGTGCAGAAATCTTCGAAACAGCACCTGTTTCACACTCAGTTCCTTCTTCGACTCTGCAACAAAACCTAACAAAACAGAAAAAGCACCAAACACAGGCGGTGAAAAAAAGGCACCGTAGCCTATTTTTTCATTTGGGTAAAATATCATTCCCATTATTCCTTCCAATATGGTAATACATGTTGTACATACACAAAAAGCAATCAGCAATTCCGAAATTTTTGATTTCTGTTCCATTTCTATTTCCTCCCCATAACAACCTGCTTCACGCTTGATGCATACTGTCTGGAAATCATCAGTTTTTCCCCATTTTTCATATGTGCAAAAAATCGTCCGTTCAAAGCGGGACTAATACTGTCAAGCAACATCAAATTCAATACCACTGCTTTTGAGCACCTGATAAAATGCCGTTTTTTGTATGTCTCCTCCACTTCGTAAAGTCGCATGCGGACCTCATATACTTCTGTCTTTGTGTAAGCAAACACCTTTTCGTCCAATGCCTCAAAATAGTACACATCCTCAAGATGAAATTTCTTGCTGTATTGCCCATCCACCACACCGAAAATCCAGGTCCCTTTGTTCTGCACATAAGAATGAATCTCTTGTATTTCCGGCGTAATTTCCACACATTCAATAATGACCTGTTCCTCTTCTTTTTTGAGAATTTTTCTGATACTGACATGCATCTTTATGTACCTTTATACTTTCCGGCATCCACTGCCCTTTCTGCATAAACATCTTTACATTACTTTAATACTCTGACTTAATATTTTCAAGGGTGCCTTCCCCTTTCAAATAATAATCAAAGAAACAGCACACCATTTCATTCATATTTTTGATACATTCTTCTGCATCCACTTCTCCTACACCCAGCACCCCGGCTAACGGAGGGGAGAACAAGGGCAAATCTGTGAAGTTGAGATGTCCTGCATCATTAAAAATGACTTCTCTATAATCTAATGCATTTCTTCCAACATAATCATTTACATACTCCCACTTTGGATGCTCTGCAGCAGTAACTTCAAGCTGCTCACGCACTGCTCCTGAATTCACATCCAAAAGCGGAACAGGATATGGCTCGCTATCGTAAAGTTCGTAGCCGTTTTCAAATCCCATATACTCGCCTGCCATGGTTCCTTCCAAATCAATTACCGCATCAATGTCACTTCTCTCCCTTCCAAGCTCCACTGCCGTAGCACCACCCATGGAATGCCCGAACAAACCAATCCGCTCTGTATCTACCATGGCAAACTCTCCTTCTTTTTCCTCTGCTTTCTCCAAAATGGTGTCCAACACAAAATTCATATCGGCAGCGCGCAGTTCCATCCATTCCAGACTGAATTCATAAACTTTTCTTTCAGCCTCCGCGGTGTCTGCTCCGTTATCTGCATAAACCTGTTGCATAAAATCCATATCAACAAAGGTCATTTTTCCATTTACGTCTTCCACAAACATGGCATGATAAGGATGAGCAATACTTGCCACCACATAACCTTTAGATGCAAGCTCTGTGCAGGTTGAATAATTACTGTCAATTATGCCAAAAGCCCCATGTGAAAATACCACCAACGGATACTTTCCCTTATCGATGTCCGGATACCAAATTTTCACGGTCAATGCACGATTTTCTCCCGTATCCGTAAACGTTTCCACTCTGCTTTCATCTTCCCACGTAAAAGTTTCTGTCTTCACAGCATATTTACCCGTTCCTGCCGGAGCTTCATAAGAGGGAAACAGCCATTTCAAAACCCAAAAGAATACTCCCACCAAAACACCTAAAACTATAACAACCTTTGCTATTCGTTTATACTTTTTTTCCATTTTCAAAAACTTCCCTTCTCTCCCAAATAGATGTACTGCTTAATATAACCTGACTCTAACACAGCTTTTTCATTCCGTGAAGTTTTTGAAGGATAAGTTGCCGTTTTTAAGGATAACCTGCATTTTGCAGCAAAAAAGAGAAGTACCGTTTTAACACAGTACTTCTCTTTAAATCTGCCTATCCTTTTCCCAGCAACACGGAATCTGTTGCTTCTGTCATTTCCTTAAATTTATTTCTCCACCTTGGGCACACCGCCCTGCTTCACACCGAATTTTTCACGCATGGCAAGAAGGCTGTCTACCTGTTCCTTTGTTAAGGTATTCTGCTTTCCGATGACTTTTTCCGTGAGCATGAGAATATTAGCATAGTACTCCATTGACTCTAATCGATAATAGGCCGCGTAAGCATCCTCTGCCCATGTTACTGCACCATGATTTGCCAAAAGTACTCCGTTATGTGTATGGCAATAAGGCGCAATCACCTCCGGCACTTCCTTAGAACCAAGCTCCGCATAAGGGGCTACCGGTACATTTCCCAAAGTAATTACTGCCTCTGCAAGAACCGGCGTATCAAGCGGGATTCCCGCAATGGCAAAACAGGTACAAATAGGCGGATGAGCATGACACACCGAGCGAAGCGCCGGATTTTCTTTATATGCGCGAAGATGCATTTTCAACTCGGAAGAAGGCTTATAAGTTCCTTCAAGCACATTTCCTTCAAGGTCCACCTTCACCAACATTTTCTTTTTCATAAATCCCTTGGATACTCCTGTAGGCGTTGCCCACACCTCGTTATCACCGGTTTTGATAGAAATATTTCCGTCATTTGCCGCCACAAAATTTCTCACATACATCCGCTGTCCGATATCGATAATCGCTTTTTTGGCCTCGTTTTCGGACATATATTGTTCTTTGATTTTTTTATCCTTCATACTGCCGCCTCAACTTATCTTCCTTTTTCTTTCGGATTTCTTCTAAAGATTCCTTATAAGGTGCTCTTGCAACACCATATTCCGTAACAATTGCGGTAATTAACTCATTGTCTGTCACGTCAAAAGCCGGATTAAATACCTTAACACCTTCCGGCGCCATTCTTTCCTTATACCACATCTCAGTCACTTCCTCAGCGGGACGCTGCTCGATTTTGATTTCGTCTCCTGTAGGTGTATTGTAGTCAATGGTAGATGTGGGTGCACATACATAAAACGGAACTTTGTAACGCTTTGCAACCGTTGCCACCACGGAAGTTCCGATTTTGTTAGCAGCATCACCATTTGCCGCCACTCTGTCACAGCCTACAAAAACAGCATTTACCCAGCCGTTTTTCATAACCATGGCAGACATATTATCGCAGATTAAGGTGACATCTACACCCGAAGAGTGTAATTCATACGCAGTAAGTCTTGCTCCCTGCAAAAGCGGCCTTGTTTCATCGGCAAACACACGGAAATTGTATCCTCTCTCCTGTCCGAGGTAAATAGGTGCTGTTGCCGTTCCGTATTTGCTGGTGGCAAGCTGACCTGCATTGCAGTGTGTCAGAATACCGTCTCCCGGTTTTACCAAGCTGAGTCCATGTTCACCAATCATTTTGCAAACCCAGGTATCTTCTTCTTTTATTTCCACCGCTTCTTTATGAAGTATCTCAATTACTTCCGCTACGGTTTTGCTTTCTTCACGTCCCGCCTTCAGACAAACCGCTTCCATTCTGTTTAATGCCCATGACAAATTCACGGCGGTAGGTCTGGAAGAATTTAAATACTCCTTCTGCTCTTTAAACTTCTCATAGAAGGCTTCAAAATCCATATCGTTCGCTGCATCACTTGCTGTTGACGCACCCGCTTCTTTTGCAATTCCTTTTGCCAGCACATAAATACCGAAGGCGGCTGCCACACCGATAGCCGGTGCACCACGAACCTTAAGCAGATAAATGGCATCCCAGATTTCCTGTGCCGTATGAAGCTTTATTATCTCCGTTGTTCCGGGCAGTTTTGTCTGGTCTATAATTACGACACTATTGTCATTATCATCCAATTCCACGGTTTCATAGTCCATAATATTCTTACTCATTACTTTTCCTCTTTTCTTTTTGATACTTTTGTCATATCCATTGACTCCTCCGGTCCATCATTTAAACCATACCTATACCGGCCTTTGTCCTCATTTTTATTTACCGGCAATAATATCTGCATACTCGCCCTTGCATGCCTTAAGCAAATCATCAGGCTTAAGTTCTATCTGCGAACCGATTCTTCCACCGCTTACAATAATGGTTTCCTGTGCCCCTGCACTTTCGTCCAGTCTGGTCACATACTGCTTTTTCATACCAATTGCAGTACAGCCTCCCCTGATATAACCGGTAATCCGGTTTATATCTTTTACATGAATCATGGAAACAGACTTTTCTCCCACACTTTTAGCTGCTTTCTTCAAATCAAGCTCCTCTTCTATGGGGATTACAAATACAAAATAATTTTTGCTGTTTCCCACTGTCACTAATGTTTTGTAAACCTTTTCATGCGGCTGTGAGAGTTTATCTGCAATTTGAATACCATCAATAAATTCTTCACATTCATATGTATAATGCAAAAATGGTATCTTTTCTTTTTCCAAAATACGCATGGCATTTGTCTTAATCTCTTTATTCTTTGCCATAATTACTGCTCCTGTCACAAAAACTTTTCAGATGCCGTCCTATCTTACGGCAATTTTATGATTGCACAATCAGTACGCAAACGGAACGTTCTTTCATTCTCAGACGGTTTCCTTCAAGCACCGCTGCCTCTTCTTTCTCACCCGCAATACACTGTGGCAGATAAATTCTTCCGGTATCTGCTACTACCGTCCACTTCTGTTCCTTTGGCAAATCGGGCAGAATAAATTCCTGTTCCTCCCAAAAAACATTCATGGCAAGGCAAACAATATCATCTGCTGAATCATCCTGCGTTCTTCCCGCAAAAACAACTCCCAAAACTTTACTGTTATCTTTGCATCCTATCACCTGTATCTGTGGAAATCCGTTCCGGCAGTTTCCGCTAAATTTACGGAGCACAGCATGCTTCTTCCTAAAATCTGTCATATATTTACAGAACGCAAAATGCTCTGCATTTTTCTTAATATCCTTCCAGTTCAGCCAGGAAATTTCATTATCCTGACAATACGCATTATTATTGCCGAACTGTGTATTTAAAAATTCATCCCCCGCAAAAAACATGGGTGTACCGCGGCTGCACATAAGCACCGCAAATGCATTCATGGCAAGTCGCCTTCTTAACAAAAGCACATCTTCCCTGTCTGTTTCTCCTTCCACGCCACAGTTCCAGCTTCTGTTATCATCGGTACCGTCAGTATTGCCCCATCCATTCGCCTCATTGTGCTTTCCGTTATAGGAATACAAATCCCACAGGGTAAAACCGTCATGACAGGTCAGGAAATTTACGGAAGCATCATGTCCCCTGTTTTCCGGATTATAAATATCCGGCGAACCCATAATACGCTTAGCCGCCACTTCCCATATACCAAAATCACCTTTGAGGAAGCTGCGCATATCATCTCTGTATCTGCCGTTCCATTCCGCCCAGCGGTTCCATGACGGGAAACTTCCCACCTGGTACAGACCACCCGCATCCCATGCCTCCGCAATCAGCTTTACATTTCCCAAAATAGGATCAAAAGCAAGGCTCTGCAAAAGAGGCGGCTCTCCCATAGGTGCACCATTTTCATTTCGTCCCAAAATAGATGCCAGATCAAAGCGGAAACCGTCAATATGATACGCTGTCGTCCAATACCTCAGACATTCCAAAATCATCTGACGCACAATCGGGTGATTACAATTCATTGTATTTCCACATCCGCTAAAATTATAATAATACCCTTCCGGTGTCAGCATGTAGTAAATATTGTTGTCAAAACCTTTAAAGGAAAAACAGGGACCCAATTCATTTCCTTCTGCCGTATGATTAAATACTACATCCAATATACATTCAATACCGTTTTCATGCAGTTCTCTGATTAATTCCTTGAGCTCTGTACCCTCTTTATTGTACTCTTCACTTGCCGTGTAACCGGTATTCGGTGCAAAAAAACTGATGGTATTATATCCCCAGTAATTCATAACAGGCTTACCGTCTACCATACGATAATCTTTCATCTCATCAAACTCAAAAATCGGCATAAGTTCAACTGCATTGACTCCTAATTCCTTCAGATAAGGAATTTTTTCCTTAAGTCCCGCAAAGGTTCCCGGATAAACAACACCCGAAGAAGCATGTCTTGTAAAGCCTCTTACATGCAACTCATAAATAATCAAATCCTCCATGGGAATAAGCGGGTGTGCATAATCCTTCCAGTCAAAATCATCCTTTACCACACGTGCTTTATACAGCGATTCATTTCGTCGCGGAATCCCCCATATTTTCTGCCCTGTTACTGCCTTTGCATAAATATCAAGCAGCACCTTGTTTTTATCAAAAAGAAGTCCTTCTTTCGGATTATACGGACCGTCTAAACGATAGGCATACTCAAAGTCATTAATATTAAGCCCAAACACTATCATGGAATAAACCTTACCGATTCTGTAGTTCTCAGGGAATTTCAAAATCGCATACGGCTCATCTTCTCTTCTTTTGAACAAAAGAAGTTCACAGGACGTTGCCCCTGATGAATAAACCGTGAAATTCACACCACAGGGAATTGCCGTTGCACCATTCATTTCATAGATTCCGGGACGCACTTCAAACCCGTTAATCACATCCATGGGAATCATATGAATCCTGCTCATAGGCGCTATAACTTTATTATTGTCATCCATCATTTATGCTCCTTAAATCCAATAAAGTTCCCCAAACACCTTGCCTGTCCAGGGAACTTTTTCTCATCATTTAGGCGAAAATTAATACGCCATTTATTATAACATTTGCACTTTTATTCGTCAATATTTCCGAATGTTTTCAGAGATAACCGTCAGAGATAACATACAACCGTTTTTACCGGTAACGCGACATAATTTCCATTCATGAACGCTCTTATCACAAAATAAACACCATCGCCCTTAATCCATATTATCCTCACGGTTTTATTCTCTGTCCTACTTTTTCTTCCTTTTCGTCTTTTGGCAGGACGCAGCTCTCGTTTCCTGTCCTACTTTTTTCTCATTTTCACCTTTTAGCAGGACCACTAATACCTATAATACGGTCCACCGCCGCAGCACATTCCGCCACCGCCGCAGCAGAGATTGCAAATCATATTGGCAATGCAAAGTTTGAGGCATATACCACTGCCACCCGCATAAGGATGTCCGTAAGTATACTGTCTCTGCCTGTACCATGTGCCGCCGTTTTCAAACTGGTACACCAGATTGCTGTAGTCACTGTTGTTCGGCTCTAACGCCTGTGCACGCTTTGCATGTTCAAGCGCTGTTACCTGATTGCCAAGCTGTGCATGTGCAATGGCACTGTAATAATACCATCTGGCATTGCGGGCACTCTCCTCCATACCATCAAGCACAGTTCTTGCTTCCTTGTAATAGCCGTTTCTGATATAATTTCCGGCCGCCCGTAAGTAATTGTCTTCTTCATAACCGGTAGCACTGTTTCCAAAGCCACCGCCAAAGTTACCAAAACCGCCAAAACCGCCAAAGAAATCTTCAAAATCCCCAAAACTTCCGTAACCGCCGTAAGAATTTCTTCCGTTTCCGGAACCTCCATAACTGCCGCCGTAACCGCCGTTTGTCCCTGAGTTTCCGTACCTGCTGCTGCCGTAACCGGTTCCCTGATAACGGTAACCTTCCGTCCGTTCTTTCATAATCTGCTGATAAGCCTGCTGGATTTCTTTAAACTTTTCTTCAGCCTGCTCTTTATTAGGATTATTAATATTGGCGTCCGGATGATATTTCCGGCTGAGCGCCTTATATGCTTTTTTTATTTCTTCTTCTGTGGCATTTCTGCTAATGCCAAGAACCTGATAAGGATCACGCATTTTCTACTTCCTGTCCCTTTGCTTCTCGTTTTTCCCGCACTACCTCGTAGCGGTACCATACACCGGAATACAGAATATTCCGAAGAATTTCAATATTTTCTATAATCGGCAGCTTCTCGAATTCCTGTGAACAGCCTGCCATCATCATGGTAAGAATGGTTCTTACTTCTTCGTCAAAGTCGGGATTTTCATATCGTTTCTTTAACGGATTATACCGATTATTTTTGATATCTTCCTCGATATCTTCATAAGCGTCCAAAAGATAGATGTATTTGCCCAGATAAACACCGAGCATTCGAAGCGCATCTTCCCATTCATCCTGCTTTACCGCAAGAATCTCTCCCATGATTTCTCCGAACAATCCGGACATTTTGTCAACATCTTCGTTTCCTTTTTTCTCCTGAATGGAAAGCTCACGCATAAGTCCGTCTATCTTTTTTACTTTTGCCGCATATTCGGAACTGATTTTATGATAAGCTCCCTTTATCAATTTACCATAGGCAAGTTTTATGACTTTCCTGTCATCATTCCAATCATCCCTGCACTTATAATACGTAAAAAGGACATTCATATCCGCCGCATAATCGGAATAGCAATTCCGGCTGGTCTGATGCTGTTCAAAGGGATGCACAATACACTTTGTCTTCCCTTTTACCGTTTCCGGTTCATACAGGCTGCTAAGCAGCATTACCAGAAATGTCATATCATAAGTAAGACTGATTTGTCCAAGGACTCCGTACCTGTCCTTTAATGCACGGCACAATCCGCAATAAAAGGACTGGTATATATCAAATTCCTTGAACTTCATGTCCCCCTTATTAATGATGATATATCCAAACATAACTCTCTCCTGTTTAACTTTTCTTAATAAAGGTCTGACTGCATTTCGGACATCTGATTTCTATTCTTCCTTTGCCCCTGGGGACTCTGATTTTCTGTCTGCAGGAAGGACAGCGATAAATATGATGCGTTCTTCTCTGCTGCATATCCCTCTTTTGTGTGGCAAAAAACTGTCTCACCTTATACTCATATTTCATATATTGATTATTTTCCAGACTACGTTTATAAGTATTTCTGGATAACATTCTGAAATAAGTATATACAAGACATATAATACCCAATATATAAAAACTCTTAAGTCCGAAAAAGGAAAGCACAAAAAACACTACTGATAAAATCATCAAAAAACGGTTCAGTTGATCGTTTCCGTATCTCCCTATCATAAATCTGTATAATTTTTCTCTCATAGCAGTCACACCTTTCAAATTCCATATTTCGTTCATTTATTTTCATTCATAATCCTACTTCTAATGCAGGCAAAAATCAATTAAACCAAAATAAAGGAATATAAAAATTTTATAAAGAAGCTCCCTCTTTGCCGTTTACGCCTGCCTCATGACAGTAGCATGACAGCTGTCTCTTATTCCGAAAAAAAAGACGTACTCCCATGAATACGTCCTTCCTGATCATCTATTTCTTTCTGTCTCTTACTGTTCGGAAGCATCATCCTGTTCAGCAGCCACTGCCGATACCACAGAAGAAACCACCGCAATTACTACAGGTATGATAACAACTACAACAAATCCGCCTGCTAATAAAAAAAATTCCATTTTCATGCTTCCTTTCTGTCTCTTACTTCTTTTATTGTACATGAATTCATGTTGTTTTTCAACAGCGAATTATCTGATTCAAAAAAACATTTACAACGAGTATCCTCAAAGTGCTTTCCCCCGAAGGATAACTCTCCTTAAACTTAAATCTTCTTTATCGAGCAATACAAGATTGGCCGTTTTGCCCGGTGTAATACTTCCATACCTATCATAGATGCCTATACTCTTCGCCGGATTGACAGCCGCACATTTCACTGCCGATTCTAAGGAAATTCCCATTCTTTGTACTGCAATACGCATACATTCCATCAGGTTTGTTGCCGAGCCTGCGATGGTGCCGTCCTTTAAGGTTGCAAGATTGCCCGCCACTTTCACCGGCTGACCGCCAAGACTATAGGTTCCGTCCTTAAGACCGGTTGCCATCATGCTGTCACTGATGAAAATAATTTTATCATCGCCAAACATACGAAAAGCGGCCCGAACTGCTGCCGGATGAATATGCACACCGTCACAAATAAGCTCTGCCTCTGCTCCCGCATCTGCTGCTGCCCCGACAATGCCGGGTGATCTGTGTGTCAAAGACGGCATGGCGTTATACAAATGTGTCACATGAGATGCCCCTGCCCTAAAGGCTTCCATGGCAGTCTCATAATCTGCTGCAGAGTGTCCCACGGACAATACCGTTTCACCCTTTTTGGCACTGATAAAAGCAAGTGCCCCTTCCGTTTCGGGAGCAATCGTCACCAGTTTAATGATGCCGCCGCACTTTTTCTGCATGGCTTCAAAAAGGGTATCCTTCGCCTTTTGAATGAATTTCGGATTCTGGGCTCCCATTTTATCTTTTGATATAAATGGTCCCTCCATATGAATACCGCACAAAACAGCATTTCTTTGGTGTTTGTCTTCCGCCTGCTCCCTGCAATAAACACCTGCCGCTTCGCAGGCCGCACAAAGAGTTTCTTCATCCATAGTCATGGTTGCGGGCGCAATGGTTGTTACACCCACACCCGCTTCATAACCTGCTATTGTCTCAATTGCTTCTAAATTACCGTCACAAAAATCCCTGCCCATACATCCGTGAAAATGAATATCCGTAAGACCCGGAATGGCAAAACACCCTTCGGCGTCTATGACTTCCGTATCCTCTTTTGCCCCGGATACAAAAATTTCTCCCCTGATGTAGATGTCTTCATCTGCAAATTTACCATCTTCCGTATAAACAGTAGCATTTCTGATAATCACACTACACCCATTCCTTTCTGCTTATCTGCTTTCTCTTCGGAACTGAACAGGAGTCATTCCATAGGATTTTTTGAACAACCGGTTAAAATGTTCCACGTTTTCATATCCTACAGAAGCTGCAATACTTTCCACTGTCTGATTGGACTCCTTTAACATGGTTCTTGCTTTCTTCATTCTGGCTTTCTTTACCGCCTCCTGGAACGTAATTCCTGCATTTTCCTTAATATATTTGGAAAGATAAGGCTTAGATAAATTGAAGTTCTCTGCCAGTTCATCCAAGGTAACGTCTTTATAATGGTTTTTTAAATAATTCATAATATCCACGATACGTTCTTCTCTACCCTCTTTAATATTCTCAGTTTGCGCAAGTTTATTCCCTGCGGAAACCAAAGCCGCAATAGAACTCTTAATAATATCTTCGTCTATACCAACTCCCCAGTACATTTTACCATCTTTTACAATGCCCACATAAGCTGCCGCTTTGGAGGAAGAACCTCTGGATACCGCATGCTCCTCATAAACGGAAAGCTCGTAACTGATACCGAAATACAGTTTAATTGCATTGCTCACCGCATCAAGGCGACCGTTACCGGAGGTTTCAATGACTCTTCTTTCCTTATTCTGTTCAATGGTTACTTCCGCAGTAATGCCACCTTCGATTTGCTTAAAGTGACATTCCGGCACATGAAACACATCTCTTTGCTCAATATAAGTATCTTTGAAAATTTCATAAACATCAGCCGGTGCCAATTCACTGTGTTTCTTATCAGAAACACCCTTCATCAAATAGCCAACCTCTTCTTTCATCTTGTCAGGCAGTGACATACCAAAATTCTGCTTTAAGATAAAAGCAATACCACCCTTACCTGACTGGCTGTTGATTCGGATTACATCAGATTCATATTCACGTCCCAAATCCTGAGGATCGATAGGAAGGTACGGAACATCCCAACGGCCATTGCTCTTTCCTTCTTTCCACCAGGCCATTCCCTTGGAAATTGCATCCTGATGAGAACCGGAGAATGCTGTAAACACTAAATCTCCCGCATAAGGAGTACGCTCATAAACTCTCATTCTCGTCAAACGCTCATAGGCTGCACGAATCTCGGAAATATTGGAGAAATCAAGTCCTGATTCCACACCGTGGCATATCATGTTCATAGCAACGGTAATGATATCCACATTACCGGTTCTTTCGCCGTTTCCAAACAAAGTTCCTTCTACTCTGTCAGCACCTGCCAGTACACCAAGTTCCGCATCGCTGACTCCGCAGCCTCTGTCATTGTGAGGATGCACACTGATATTTACTGCTTCTCTGTATTTCAGATTTTTGTGAAAATATTCCACCTGAGATGCAAACACATGAGGCATTGCAATCTGTACAGTAGTAGGAATATTGATAATTACTTTATTTTCTTTCCTTGGTTTCCATACATCCAATACGGCATTACATACCTCCAACGCATAATCTACTTCCGTTCCCGGGAAACTTTCGGGACTGTATTCGAAAGTAAAGTTACCGTCTGTTTCATCTGCCAGTCTCTTTAAAAGCTCTGCACCGTCAATGGCAATTTTCTTTATTTCTTCTTTGCTCTTTCTGAAAACCTGTTCTCTCTGTGCTACGGAAGTGGAATTGTACAGATGCACGATTGCACGGGGTGCCCCCTTTACCGCTTCAAATGTTTTCTTAATAATATGTTCTCTTGCCTGTGTCAAAACCTGAATGGTCACATCATCGGGAATCATATTTCTTTCAATCAAAGCACGGATAAAATTATACTCTGTCTCGGAAGCTGCGGGAAAACCTACTTCGATTTCCTTAAATCCGATATCTACCAGCATCTTAAAGAACTCTAATTTTTCTTCCAAATCCATGGGTTCAATCAAGGCCTGATTACCGTCACGCAAGTCTACACTACACCAGATAGGTGCTTTTTCAATGGTGTCCTTTTTTACCCAGTCATAAGTTGTTGTCGGGGGCATAAAGTAAGCTCTTCCATACTTTTCTGCTACATTCATTTCATTCTCCTCCTGTTTTCTAAAAAATTTCCAAAAAAATATCTCTACGAAATGATAAACACTTCGTAGAGACGTAAATTCATTTATTACGCGGTACCACTCTACTTCATGACCTGCCGGTCATGCACTCAACAGACACCATCATGTCCTTCCCTTCTTACGGTGGGAGTTTCCGTCCGATCCTACCCAACTTTGTCTTACTTTATAAAGTCTTCAGTCGGCTGCTCCAAGGCGAGTTCACGTTCCGCTAATGACTGTCTTGCACCAACCGACAGTTCTCTGATTTCCGGCTTCCGGTTACTATTCCTCTTCCTCGCATTTATTTATTCACTGATAGATTAAATATTATCATACTTTCTTGATGTTTTCAAGGAGTGAATTTCATTATTTTTATGGAAAATTTATGAAGCTATATCTTAAACCTCTATTTCTCCTTCAAAAACAGTTGTTGCCGGTCCGGTCATATATACCAGATTCGCTTCTCTGTCCCACTTAATTTGCAGCTCTCCGCCTAAGAGCTTTACGATAACTTCCTCATCGGTAAGTCCGTTTAAAATACATGCCACTGCAACAGCACAGGCACCGGTACCGCAGGCTAAGGTTTCGCCCGTACCACGCTCCCACACACGCATTTCTACATGATTTCTGTCAATTACTTTCACAAATTCCGTATTTGTTCTTTTCGGAAAGCGAACATGATTTTCAAAAAGAGGTCCTATCTTTTCGATTTCCAGATTAGCCACATCTTCCATAAACACAACTGCATGCGGATTTCCCATTGATACGCATGTCATTTCGTAAATTTCCTCTCCAACTTCAATCCTTTCGGCGACTACTTCACCTTCCTCACAATCAGAAACAACAGGAATGTCAGTTGCCTTTAAGATGGGAGCTCCCATATTGACTTTAACAGTCAACACTTTTCCGTCTGCTATATTAAGGTCTAAGTAGCGAACCACACCCCCGCTTACAATGCTGATTGTCGTTTTATCCGTCAGTCCTTTATCATAAACAAATTTTGATACACAGCGAATACCGTTTCCGCACATTTCGGACCTGCTGCCATCCATATTATACATTTCCATCTCAAAATCCGCTTCCTTAGAAGGATTGATAAAAATGACCCCGTCACTGCCAATTCCGAAATGTCTGTCACTCAAACGTCTTGCCAGCTCAGCCCTTTTTTCCTGAGGAATCTGTTCTTTGGCACCGTCCACATATACATAATCATTACCGCATCCCTGCATTTTTGTAAATTTCATACTTTTCCTCCTGTAATAGTTACTATTTAGTAGTATATCATATCTCTTTTAAATTCACATCATAAATAAAAGGTATAAATAAAACAGATAATTAATATGATAGTAAAAAGAATTTAACGGTGATAAATATGAGCTCCAAAACCAAAATTGTTGTACTCCATCTGAAAGAATTGATATATACGGGAATTTTTGTCCTTTTCGGCATTTTATTTATAATCATGTTAATTATTATGTTTGTGCCTAAGGACAAAAAAGAAGAAACGATAGCACAAACGCCTGCAGCTACCTATGTTCCGGGCATCTACACCACTTCACTGATTATCAACGACAATGTAGTGGATGTGGAAGTTACCGTAGACGAAAACAATATTAATGACATCCGTATTGTCAATTTAGATGAAGCCGTAACCACAATGTTTCCTCTCATTGAGCCGGCCTTTGAGGATTTGGCAAACCAGATTTGTGAAAATCAGTCTCTCCAAAATATCACTTATTCGGATGATAACAAATATACATCCATGGTTTTATTTAACGCAATTAAAGCTTCTTTAGAGAAAGCAGCTGTTCCTTCCGCTTCTCCTTCCGCCGCCCCGAGTGCTTCACCGCGTTCTAAAAAAAGCAGCACATTTTAAATGTGCTGCTTTCAATATGCTGTTTTTTAAAGTTTCTCAATCTCTTCAAGCCAAATCCGTGCGCAGGCATCGGATGGCATTCTCAAATCCCCTCTGGGGGATACTCCAACACTTCCCACCTTAGGTCCGTCAGGCAGACAGGAACGCTTAAACTGCTGTGAAAAAAATCTGTGGTAGAAAGTTTTGAGCCATTTTAATATCACATCATCCTCATACTGTCCTGCAAAAGATTTCTTTGCCAGTCTGTAAATTTTATCCGGTGCAAATCCCCATCTTAACATATAGTAAAGGAAAAAGTCATGCAGTTCATAAGGTCCTACCAAATCCTCTGTTTTCTGGGAAATCACACCGTCCACAGGTGGCAGAAGCTCCGGACTAACAGGAGTGTCCAGTACATCCGCTAATACCTCAGACAGTTCTTTTGCTTCACAGGCATCGGCATAATACTGCACAAGATGGCGCACCAATGTCTTGGGGACACCTGCATTCACACCATACATAGCCATATGGTCACCATTATAGGTTGCCCATCCCAGTGCAAGTTCTGACAGATCTCCCGTACCGATTACCATACCGTTTTCTCTGTTGGCAATATCCATAAGCACCTGGGTTCTTTCCCTTGCCTGTGCATTTTCATACGTTACATCATGTCGATTGATGTCATGTCCGATATCACGCAAATGTGCCGTCACAGATTCTTTAATATCCACTTCTTCCAAGGTAGCACCCAATACCTTTGCCAGTTTACAGGCATTGTCATAGGTTCTGTCTGTAGTTCCGAAACAAGGCATGGTAACTGCCACAATATTTTTTCTCGGCAAAGCGAGCATATCAAATGCCCGTGCCGTCACCAAAATTGCCAGTGTCGAATCAAGTCCGCCCGACACACCGATAACCGCTTTCTGACAACCGGTATGACTATATCTCTTCTTTAGTCCGTAAGATTGAATGGATAGAATTTCATCGCAACGCTTTTCTTTCTCCTGCTTATCTTCCGGTACAAACGGCATACAGGAAAAGCTTCTGTCAAGTATTGTTTCCTGCTCTATAAGAGAAAACGGAATCATCAAATAGTTTTCCGTATTTTCCGGCATAAAGGTATTTGTTCTTCTGCGTTCCATACGAAGCCTGCTTATGTCAATATCTGCATAAATTGTCCGATTTTCAAAACGCTTTGCTTCCGCTAATACGACTCCGTTTTCCGCAATGATATTGTGTCCGCCAAAAACAAGATCCTGTGTGGATTCTCCTTCTCCGGCACCTGCATATACATAAGCGGACAAAAGACGTGCACTGGCAGATTTTACCAGCATTTCACGATACACATCTTTTCCTACTGTTTCATCGGATGCCGAAAGGTTGACCAACACAGTCGCTCCCGCCAACGCATGAGAAACACCGGGGGATACAGGCACCCATAAATCCTCACATATTTCACAACCGACCAGTAACCCTTCCATTTCTTCCGCTTCTAACAAAATATTCGTTCCAAAGGGAACAGGCTCTCCGTCAAAATAATAAGGAACTGCTTCTTTGTTTCCCGGCTGAAAATGTCTGGTTTCATAAAATTCACCGTAAGCAGGAATATAGGCCTTGGGAATAAAGGCAAGCACTTCGCCGTCATTGACTACCGCTGCCACGTTATAAAGCTTTCCTTCTCTCTCTATGGGCAATCCTACAAATATGAGTGCATCCTTATCTTCCGTAAAATCTGCTATTTTCAGCAGCTGCTCCCTGCAGGCTGAAAGTAACTGTTCCTGCAAAAATAAATCTCCGCAAGTATACCCACTAAGACACAACTCAGGAAAAACAATAATTTTGGCTCCCTTTTCATATGCTACTTCTATTTCTTTGCAAATCTGTGCGGCATTATAAACGGGATCAGCCACCTTGACATCCGGTGTAACTGCAGCCACTTTCACAAATCCATGCTTCATATTCTTACTTACCTTTCTATGATCTGGTACAACGTTTCAACATTACTTTAAGTTCATCCGGCGTAAAACGATAAGCCGTGTTACAGAAATGACAGTTTACCTCTATCTCCTTTCCGTCCGCTATCATTTCTTCCAAATCTTTTCTGCCGATACTGATTAGTGCCTTTTCCACGCGTTTCTTATCACAGTTGCAATAAAACTGTGCAGGCATGGTATCCGTAATTTCAAGCCCCATGTCACCTAATAAAAGTGCAAGCATCTCTTCCGCCGATTTTCCTTCATCAAGCACTGTCGTAACAGAAGAAAAAGCCGCCAGATTTT
This sequence comes from uncultured Lachnospiraceae bacterium, assembly GCA_964458255.1. Classification (GTDB taxonomy): domain Bacteria; phylum Bacillota; class Clostridia; order Lachnospirales; family Lachnospiraceae; genus Suilimivivens. The sequence goes on from CAYWHY010000003.1 coordinate 24,463, forward strand.
TTTCAAGCTTTGCAATAATTTCATCATCCGCAAACGGCATCAGCTGAATGATAAAGCCGCCTGCCTGTTTCACGGTGTTATTTTTTTCCATTAAAACACCGAGTCCCACGCAGGAAGGCACCTGCTCGGAAGCTGCAAAGTAATAAGTTAAATCCTCTGCAATTTCACCGGTCTGTATATCAGTCTGCCCTACATAAGGCTCTTTTAATCCCATATCTTTAATCACTCTGAGAATACCATGTCCTACGGCCCCGCCTACGTCCAATTTCCCTGCGGCATTGGGAGGTAACATGACCTGTGGTTCATTCACATAGCCCTTTACATTCCCCTGACTGTCAGCTGTTACCGTCATTCCTTTTAAAGGACCGTCTGCACTGATTTGCAAAGTGAGCAAATCCTTTTCCCCCTTTAACATGGCTCCCATCATAACGGCTCCACTCATCAGTCTTCCAAGTGCTGCTGCCGCTACCGGACTTAAGTCATGGGTTGCTCTGGCCCTTTCCGCCATTTCTCTGCTATTTACGGCAAAAGCTCTGATCTGTGCGTTAGCCGCCACGGCTCTTACAATATAATCTGACATTTTTTCCTCGTTTCCGTGTCGCATATTTCATGTTTTCCTGTATGCGAACACCATTTATTCCTTTCCCTTTTCCCTCGCAATGATATAAATTCTCTCACTCGTCTTGCAAGGCTCTTTGTGCGTATCGGCATCCAGTGCAAGCACAAAATCAAGACCTGACCTGCATACCAATTCTTTCATCTCATTTAACGTGTAGCCTCTCTGATAATGTGTCTCACAAAATCTCCTGAAAAAGTTCCGCTTTCTATCCTCTTTCACAAAAATAGTCAGGTCATATTCATTGATATGCTCATCTTCGTGATAGTAGTTTTCCCAGATAAAGCTGCAATCCTCACGGTTCTCCGCAATCGTGGCATCACCGATTACCTGCTCATATTTATAAACCGTATTGAAATCAAAGATAAAAATTCCACCGGGATATAAATAATTATTCACAAGCCGGAATGTTTCCTCCACATCCTCTTCCTCTAAGAGATAATTAACTGAATCACAGGCACTGATTACGGTACCTACCGTACTGTACAAATCCAGCTTTCGCATATCCTGACAAAGATACAAAATCTCACTTCCGGAATTTTCCCTTTTTTCGAGTGCTATGTTTAACATCTCCTGAGACATATCCACGCCAATCATATCGTACCCCTTTTGGCAAAGGAGTTCTGTAAGAGTGCCTGTTCCACATCCCAAATCAAGAACCAGATTTTTTTCCGAATCAAGAAGTTTCTCCGGACTTTTCTGCTCTTTTAAACTTAAAGGCTCGGATATTCCATATTTATGAATTAAATCTGAAAGAAAATCTGCCCACTCCTCATAGGGTGTTTCATCCATAAAGGTATCGTAGACAGTCGCAAAATCTGTATATGCTTCCAATTCCATCACCCAATTTCACTACGCTAAATTTATCTGTTGTTTCAGATAATCTTTTAAAAACGCTATCATGGCATCCATCTGCTCATCCGTGCCGACAGTAATTCGCAGACGATTGTTAATCCTCGGCTTATTCCAGTATCTTACATAAATTCCATTCTCTTTTAATGCCGCAAAAATTTGCCGGGCTGACACACTCTCATGTGTGGCAAAAAGAAAATTGGCCTTAGAATCCGTAAAGGAAAAACCAAGCTCTGCCATTTCCTTTTTGACTCTTTCTCTTGTATTGATAATCTTTCCCGTAATCTCTTTAAAATAAGCATCATCTTTTACTGCCTCTACACCCATTTCAATGGAAGGCATATTCATCGTGTAAGAATTAAAAGAAAACTTGGCATCCTGAAGATAACCAATCAATTTCTCACTTCCCATTGCAAAACCGATACGCATTCCCGCCATGGCACGGGACTTGGAAAAGGTCTGCACAACAAGCAGGTTGTCATACTTTTCTATGAGTGGAAGAACACTTTCCCCTCCAAAATCAATATACGCCTCATCAATCATGACTACTACATCCTGATTTGCCTTAATAATTTCTTCTATCATTTCTACCGATTCCAGTACACCGGTAGGTGCATTGGGGTTAGGAAAAATAATACCGCCGTTAGGCTTCAAATAATCTTCCCTGCAAATACGGAATTCCTCATCTAACGGACACATCTGATACGGAATTCTGTAAAGATCTGCCCACACATCATAAAAAGAATATGTAATATCCGGGAAAAGGATAGGCTTGTCCGAATTAAAAAAGGTCATAAAAGCCATTGCAAGCACATCATCAGACCCCACACCCACAAAAAGCTGCGTGGGCTTTACATGATAATAATCCGCCAGACGATTTACCAGCTTTTCCGCATTCATATCCGGATATAAACGCAAATTTTCACAAAACATTTCCTTTGCTTTTCTCATCACACCGGGAGCCGGCGGATAAGGGCACTCATTTGTATTTAATTTAATAATATTCTTCTGTTTCGGCTGTTCGCCGGCAACATAAGGTTCCACTTTTCTGACATTGTTTTCCCAGCTCATGTTTTTTCCTTCCTGTCTGCATCAATAAACAACACTTTTTTATCCTAACACCATCGCTTTGTGCCTGCAAGTATTTTTACACAGCCGTGCAATCTCTTTAAGGCTTATTCTGCTGTCCAGTTCTTTGCCAAACCGGCATACTCTGCCGCCCTATCATGCTGCCCTAATTTTTCATAACAATCTGCTAGCCTCTGAAGCGGTTTATCTCCGGAATAATGAACATTCAAAATACTGTGTGTGCCGTACGCCGCATTATAAAACCAAACGACAGCCTCATCATATTCTCCCATACCAAAATAATATTCTCCCAATTCAAAGCAGATTTCACTGACCCCCTCGCTGGCAATATCCTTCATGGCATAACGGTAAAACTTCAGATAATCCTTTCTGAGTGCCGCTGCCCTTACCACTACACAAAGCGCATCCTTGAGCTGTTCCATGGATGTTTCCCCGTCATCTGCCACCTTGGTAAAGTAATCCTCCGCCTGTATCAAATCCCCGTCTTCTCCGGAAACAAACAGCTCTTTTGCATAAAGATTGGTAAGCCTTGCAGAGAGTACACCTTCCTTTTCTATCTGTCTTCTGAATGCTGCAAGATCCCTGCCTGTATGACTTTCTTCCGGCAAATGGGTAATTTCAATCTCACTGTCATAAATCACCGGTGTAAGGCGTACCATCTCATGTATCGGTTCTATCCATTCAAAGGTACGCAGTCTCTTAAATAATTTAGGACGTAATTCCCTGTCATAATTGTATATCGTTCCAAAAGACAGCTGATTACCGTAGTACATCTGCACAATTTCAATTTCGGGAAGCAAATTCTCCTTCAGCAGCCTGAATTTTTCTCTGTTTTCTTCATTTATTACTTCATCCGCATCCGCAGAATAAATGTAATCGCAGGATGCCTTGGAAAAAGCAAAGTTTCTTGCAGCAGAAAAATCATTTACCCAGACAAAATCATAAACTTTGTCTGTATATCGTGATGCGATTTCCACGGTATCATCCGAAGAACCCGTGTCAACAATAATCATCTCATCGACCAGATCCTTTACCGAATCAAGGCATCTTGCCAAAACTTTTTCTTCATTTTTTACTATCATGCAAAGACTTATCGTTATCATGGCACTTCTCCTCGTATATACACCTGCATACTTACCCGACTTTATGTCAGCGGTCTGATTGACAACAACCTACGGATTGAGTATGATTAGAAATATTGTAGCATAGATTTAACCGCACGGATAGGAGTTAATTTATGAGGATTAATACAAAAACAGTTTTGTTGATTCATACGATGGAAAGTTTTTTTACAACATGGGCACTTATGAAAGCCGGAAGACTGGAACCGGGAAACATTTTGACCGGTGTCTTTTTCCTGCTTTCTTTCTTTTTATATCGCCACATTCATCAGCGGTTAGATGGTAAGCCCTTTTTAAAAACAAAAGCAGCCCATGTCACTTCACTGGTTCTTGCCGTGCTGTTTACCCTTTTCTATGTAATTGTAGACTATGCATACTATATTGAAACTCTGACCAATCATCTCTTTCAGTTTACCGTTCTTTCTGCTGTATGCATCGGTTTTATTATTTTGTTTTATCAGATTTTAATGCTTTTATTTTCCTATACAGGGGATATCTTTCTTCTTCGCTCTCTTCTTTTTTGTAAAAAAGAAAGCTTAAGTCCTTATGAAAAACATATTTCCCTAATCAGCTTCGGTATCTGTTTTTTCTGCTGGTTACCTTACTTTCTTTACCAGTATCCCGGCATCATGACACCGGACAGCATTGTTCAATTTGAACAGGTATTGGGAATCATTCCGTACAGCAATCATCATCCGGTTGCTCATACATTGCTCATTAAATTATTTTATAGTATCGGTCTTTTATTTACTTCAGACAAAGTGGTTGCGATTTCTCTTTATACCTTATTCCAGATGTGTTTTATGGCGTTTTCGGTTTCCTATCTCATTAAAACCTTGTCTTTCTATCGCATCAGGCCTGCCATATGCATTATTGTTACACTTTTCTATGCATTGGTTCCTTATCATGCGGTTTTCGCCGTTACTATTTGGAAAGATATTATTTTTGCAGGCAGCGTTCTTTTATTCAGTTGCAGTCTGCTGCGCCTTCGCGGTGGGATGAAGCCCTCCGTGTGTTTCGTTTTTTTTCTTTCCGGTATCATGATGTGCCTGTTCCGTTCTAACGGATGGTACGGTTTCTGTCTTTGTCTTCCTTTCCTGTTATTCTATTTTAAAAAGAAAGCCAAAGTCATGTTTCCGATTATTTTTACCGTTTTCCTTGTGTCTGTCACCGTAAAATATCCTGTTATGGACGCAGCCGGTGTTACTTCGCCGGACTTAATCGAATCACTTTCCATTCCCACCCAGCAGATAGCTGCCGTTATCTGTAATGACCGGCCTTTGACTGACGAACAGCTTACCTTAATTGAAAATGTTGTAGATTTAACATATATTAAGGACTTATACAATCCCACTTTTGCAGATAATATGAAAGAACTGGTACGTGCCGGAGACCAGAATTATCTGGCAGAACACAAATCCGCATTTTTTAAGCTTTGGCTCACATTAGGACTCACTTATCCTTTTGACTATATTGAGGCCTACGTACAACAGACTTACGGATATTTCTATCCCGATTCCTTCTATCCTGTTGCAGAAGCTGAGGGTATCAGTGCCTCACGTTATGGTGTCTCCCACACTCCGTTAATCGGTGGTCCCCCGGTTGTTAAGGCTAAAGAAATCTCGCTTAAACTGGGTAGTATGCTGCCTATTTACAGCCTTTTATGGAGTATGGGTGTGATTTTCTGGTGTTTCCTTTTCTGTGCAGGAAATGCATTTGTACGCAATGAAAAGGCAAAGCTGATTTATTTTCTTCCCAGCTTTGCCCTGTATCTGACCGTTATGATTGCCACACCTGTTGCTACCGAATTCAGGTATGTTTACTTTATGGTATTTTCACTGCCGTTTTATATTCTAACGGCTTTACTTGATTTTTCTCTCACTAAATAATTACAGGCATATCTTTTTGCAATGAAACAGAAACCCTTTTCTGTCCACGTTCAACCAGAATCTCTTCTTCGGCTTTTCCTATTCGGAACAGTCCCGGTTTAATACAATATCTGTTTGTAACAGTTTTTTCTGACATCTCCTGTGTGATAACAATCAAATAACCGTCTTCTTCCATCCTTACCATACTTCTGCCGAGATAAACCATATTTCCCTGTCCGTCATCATTATAAATTTTGACACTGCGTCTGAGCACATAAAGCAGGAGCAGCAAACCTGCAAGAGCTGCCAGCGTTCCCAATGTAACGGTGAGCACCCTTACAAGAGGAGAAGAAAAAAAGCCCTCTTTTTCCGGCACCGTCTGCACCTCAATCATTTGCTCCGCTTTACTTTGTCTTTCTTTCATCGGGACGGATTCTGTTTGCTTCTTTATCTTAGGAGTTGCTGTGACACCTCTTTTTTCTTCCGGCTTATTTACCCGGTTTTCCGGTATTGTCTTTTTGGCAGATGCCACAGAAGGGGATAAAGAAGGGAGCAAAGCTGCAGACGCAGAAGCAGCCGGTTCTGTCTGTGTATTCGCTTCGCTATTCATTTCGTCGTTTTCACCACTATCATCCTTACCGCTTTCCTTCCCGTCATGACTGTCATCATCACTGTCATGCTTTGATTCAACCGGCTTTCTGATGCTGTTTACAGATACCTTTGCACAAAGGCTTTCCTCCTTGACATCCTCATTCATCACTCCAACCTGCACGCTGTACATTCCGTTTTCCGACACAGTTATGCTCTCACCTGTTCCCAATTCTCCTCCCTGCTCATCATGCCAGGTAAATGGAGTTTCACCAAGCTGCAGCTCTCCGCCGGTCAAATCTTCAAACCTCACCTTTACCTCTGCCTTCCTTTTATCTTCAGAAGGCTTTTTCGTAATCACTATTTTCCCACAAGGAAGCTCTTCATCCTTACCACAGTTTCTTTCGTATGCATCTATACTTTCCGCGTTTTTTTCGCAGCTTAAACGATATGCATCCACTGTCACATCTGTTTTGAAACAGCTCAGCTCATAACTGTCAACACTCTCCTTGGATTTACCGCAGCCAAGTTCATAGCCTGTTACTTCACTGCCTCTTGTACAATTCAGCACCTCATGCATATGTGAGCTGTTTGTTCCATGGACAACCTGTCCGCATGACATATAGTAATACTTGTAATCATGTCCTTCATAATCACCTTCATCCGTATCCACTGTTCTCAACGTATGACAACCATATTTGCCGCTTGATATTCTCTCATAACATTCCTCGGAATGACTATGGGTAACAGCTCTGTAACAGCCTTCCTCGGAATTTCCATCCCCTTCATGCACATGATAATGAACGGTTGCATAACACGCTCCGCCGGTTTCCTCATCACCTGCATGAGCATGATACACAGGTGTTTGGTAACAATCGCCACCTGCCGCCTCATCTCCTGTATGAATATGATAAACAGGTTGTCTGTAGCAGCCGCCTTCTGCCGTCTCATTTCCTATATGCTTATGATAAACATAAGAAACGCTCTCTTCTTCACCTGATAAAGCGGAAGCATCTGCCGTCATACTGCCGCTTAGTACAAGCCCTGCTGCCATAAACATGGCAGCTGCCTTTATCAGCCTTCGTTTTTCTTTCTTACGACGTGCAAAAGCCTCTGTCCTTCTCTTTTTAGTAATAACTAATTTTTTCATGTCAAAAACTTCCTTTCATGATGATCATTCTTCCTAAAAACTTCCTTGAAAAATCCGTTTCCGATATGCCCTATCAGCTACCGCAAACGAAAAAACTGCCCATGGGTTCTCCACAGACAGTTCACATTATTTTTATTCATTTTTCATCACTAAGCGGTAAGTGTTCAAAGCATATCACAGGTTTTCAAAAGTGTCAATGCCTTTTTTTACGGGGAAACGGTCAAAAACTGCTACACCTGATAAAAAAACATTGTATAAAGACAGCAAAAAATTTATAATAGCCATATGAGACGAATAATTTTTATATCCAAAAAAATAACAGCACTTCTTTTTTCCGCCCTGCTTTCCTGTATGCTTTTTACCGGCTGTGGGAAAGAAGAACCGACTGCGGATTACGTACCGGAAGATTATTTAAAGCAATCGGATTTAATTACATTCTCTATCGAAAGCTTAAACCACATTCCGGACAATCCAAATCCCACCTTAAGTGTTCCCACTTATCTGACGAAAATAAAGAACACTTATTTTATTGTGGACTGCTATCACAATCAGGTTATTTATCATGACAATTTAACAGATCCTCTTTATGAATGGCAAGTTATGACGCAGGATGTCGCCCTGCCCCATACCATTGCCGGTGACGGTACTGTCTATATGATTGATGATACGGAACACAACCGGATACTGATTATGGAAGAAGATGTCAATTTGAACGGACAACCGGTTTTTGTTCCCACTCAGGAATTTACGGAAATCGGAGACAGACCTCATTATGTCATTTATCATGAAAAAACTGACACCTTTTATGCATGGAGTTCAAAAAGCGGTGAAATGTTTTTGTTCCGTCATCCTAAGGATGATTCCCGGATGTATTTAACGGAAATACGCTCCATCCCCTCTTTGGCAGGTATTTACGTCCGTTCCTTTACCATTATCGAAGATTCCATTTATTTTGTATCGGGCAACTCTTCTATTATAGAAGCAAACCTTGAAACCTTTGAAATCAAAAAGGAATATCCCGTACCGGATGCGCTTGCCGGCATGGTGCAGCTTACTCCCATTGAGGATTATTTCTACATTACGATTTCCACAGATGTTACGGGTAATCAGGATTATGCTACGATTATTCGTACCAAGGAGTTGGACGGGCTCATGAACGGCGGGTATGAAGATATCTATCATAATTTTATCGGTCACGGTACCCCTTACTATATTACCGATATTGACGGGACCTGGTATCTGACCGAACATCGGCTGCCCGAACACTCTATCTGGAGCTTTCAGGTAGAAAATAATGAAATTACAAACGTAAAAACTGTTTACTGACTTATGAGAAAGGGGCTTTTATGCTTAAATTTTTACAACGCACCCATCAGAGTGCCAAGGAAACGCCGCTTGCCTGTATAGTGGCTACCATCATCATCTCCTGCCTGTTTACAGCCATGTTACAGGGGAGTAACTTCTTTTATACCACACATTACACCAAGGTGTTTTTCCTGGCCATTCTGTTTTTTACTTACTTCGGATTTTTATATTACCTAAAGGCTGCCAAAAAGCTGTTTTCCGAAGATATGATAGTCTATATGATGATTTTGCTTGGTGTTCTGCTCCGTGTAAGCTATATTCTCCTGTCAGGTCTTTATGACAGACAGCATGATGCCGGTGTTTACACAGGTATGGCAACAGACTTTATCAATCCGGGACATATCGGTTACATTGAATACATATACAAATTTCATAAGCTTCCGGATATAAACCCTTATGAACTTTTTGCCTATTATCATCCGCCTCTGCATCACATCCTTTCCTTTTTTTGGTTGCAGCTCAACATCGTACTTGGTGTAACGGAAGAACTTGCATTTGAAAATTTACAAATACTGACTCTTTTGTATTCCTGCCTTTGCATGGTAGTGACTTATCGGATTTTAAAGCTTTTAGATATCAAAGGGAATGGTTTATATATCGGCCTTGCTTTTATGGTATTTCACCCTGCAACCATTATTATGGCAGGCAGCGTCAACAACGATATGCTGACCATTTTATTTATGTGTCTTATTATTTACGGTTCCCTTAAATGGATTCGTGAAAAGAACCTTAAAAATCTGATTAAACTGGCTCTATCTATTGGCTTTGGTATGATTACCAAATTAAATTCAGCGGTACTTGCCATTCCTCTTGCGTTGGTATTCCTGATACACTTTGTCTCCGTAATACGAAGCCGCCAAAAGGAAGCTATAATAACCTGGATAAAAAATTACTGTGCTTTCGCCGCAGTCGTATTCCCCATCGGATTATGCTGGATTGTCAGAAACCTTATAAAATTCGGCGAAAAACCGGGTGTTCCCGTTCCGGGAGAAACTTCTCCCATGTATACTGCAAATTTCGGCTTATGGTCCCGTTTAGGTATTCCTTCTTTGGCAGACTGGCGGATTGACTTTCCCTTTCACCCCATCAGTGCCAAAGCTTGCAACAACACCTGGGTTATTATGTTCCACACCTCTTTATTTGCGGAAGAATATCCCACAAATTTATCTGATATTCTGCTAATCCTTTGTCAGATTGTTTATGTACTTGCAATTGTTTTCGGAATTGCAACAGCCATTTTACTGGTTGTCACCTTATGCAAGAAGAGAACGCTTCTTGAGGTGCGTATTTTCCTGTTGGTTGGATATGTCGTGATGCTGCTCTCCTTTGCTGCTTTTGTTGTTATCTATCCTTACACCTGCAGCAGCGATTTCCGTTATGTTGCTATCTGCCTTGTATATGTATCCATTGCACTGGGACTTGGGAACAAATATTATTTGCAGGAACCATCAGAAACCACAAACGGCTTTTGGACGAAAGTTACACCTAAGGTCATGCATATCATAAACAGCGGCATTATTATCATATTAATTTTAATCAATATGATTTATATATTCTGGGAACGCTGGTAATCAGCAACCTATCATATTACAGCTAAAACCGGTTCAGTCATTTGGGATTTTTACCCATTGACTGAACCGGTATTTTTTATTTTTGAATTTACAATCTTGCAATTTTTTTTTTAAATCTATGACAATCATTCCATATTGTGGATGAAAAAATGTGAGAAATCCCCAATTTCCACATAGTTATCCACAACGACACCCGTGTCACAACTTGTGACTATCTCATTTTTTTTGACAAAATATGACGTCATTTTTGTATTTCCCCTTCATTTTTATCATGATATCCGAAACAATTACGATTCCTTCTGTTTTTCCCAAAAGTTATCCACAGCCTCTTCTATCTGTGTAAGAGATACTCTTTCATAATTATCCCACTCTCTTGGAAACATTTTAAGATATGCTCCACTTAAAAATCTGTCATCCAAAAGTGCGATCACACCTACATCTTCCTCTGTGCGAATCACCCGTCCGGCAGCCTGCAATACTTTATTCATTCCGGGATATTTATATGCATAGTCAAAACCATTATCCCCGTCCTTATCAAAATATCTTTTCAAAATTTCTCTTTCATTGCAAACCATCGGAAGTCCTGTCCCTACAATAATGGCACCTATTAAACTGTCATTTTTAAGGTCAATCCCTTCACCGAAAATTCCTCCCAGAACACAAAAACCCAAAAGTGTTCTTTCCTCTTTTGGTGTGAATCTTGCAAGAAAAGCCTCCCTTTCCTGCTCATTCATATACTCCTCCTGCAAAAGACATTCCACCCTCTCTGTATCCTGATAATAGGAACAGTAAGTCTCATAAACATTCTGCAAAAAAGCATATGACGGTAAGAATATTATATAATTTCCTTTTTTTCTCCGGATAATTTTGTGAATATAGGTAGCTATATTGTAATATTCCATATCCGAGCGCCTACTGTACCTGCTGGTCACATCTCCGGCTACAAAAAGTCCCTTTTTCTCCGGAGAAAAAACAGAACTTGCATACACCTCATAATCTCCCTCGTCTGCTCCAAGAAGTCTCTTGTAATACTGAATGGGAAGTAGTGTGGCAGAAAAAAGTATGGTACTTCTTCCTCTCATCATACATTCCTTTAAATTTCCGGAAGGATTTACACAAAATAGTTTGACGGAAAATTTTCCATCTGATTCCATCTGTGTATAAATTACATAATTGGAATCCAATCCCTCATAAATCAACAGGAAATGCGAAACGTTAAAATAGAACTCCAAAATTTCTTTTTTAACAGGACTGTCTTCATGCTCCTCCAGGTAATCTTCCATAATGGATGATAATCTGATTAATGCTCTTGCAAAGGGAGCTATCTCTGTTTCGGAGAGGCAATTATAATTTTCGCATTCTCTTTTAAGTTCTAAAAGTTCACGATTGCATCTCTCAAGCTGGCGATACATCTTACCGTCATACTCTTTTATCACCTTACGCAAAGCCGGAAAATCTTCCTTTACAAGCACTGCACTGTACATTTCCCGTCCACGCTCCACAAGATTATGCGCCTCATCAATAAGAAAAATATAATCTTCTCTTACTCCCTCTGCAAAAAAACGTTTTAAATACACATGCGGATCAAATAAATAATTGTAATCTCCAATTACGGCATCCGCAAACAAACTCATGTCCAGACACATTTCAAAGGGACACACCTGATGTGCATGTGCATAAGTTTCTATTTTTTCTCTGGTAAAATTATCTTCTTTTGTCAGTAAGTCATAGATGGCATCATTAATTCTGTCAAAATGTCCCTTGGCGTAAGGGCAATATTCAGGATTACATTCGGTCTCTTCCATAAAACAGATTTTTTCTTTGGCTGTCAAGATTACAGATTTGAATTTTAATCCCTTTTCCCGCATGATTTCCAGCGTATCGTCTGCTACAGCTCTGGTAACTGTCTTTGCAGTTAAATAAAACAACTTATTTGACATTCCCTCTCCCATAGCCTTCACTGCCGGAAACATGGTAGAAATTGTTTTTCCCACACCGGTAGGTGCTTCAATAAACAGCTTACGTTTATGATAAATGGTCTGATAAACATATGTTACAAGGTCTTTCTGACCGTCCCGGTAATCAAACGGGAAAGTCAGTTCTTTGACAGACCCGGTCCGAAGCTTCTGCCACTCTATTTGGAAATCGGCCCACTTTCTGTATTTATCCATAATATCATCAAACCACTCTTCCAAAGTAGCCATGTCATATTCAGAGTGAAAATACCTGATTTCTTCTGTATCAATATTGCAATAAGTCATTCTGATACGAATATGTTTTAAGTCATTTTGTTTGCCGTAAATATAGGCATAGCACTTGGCCTGTGCCTGATGAACCTGTACTGCCTCTTTCATCTTGTGAATATCACGGTATGTTCCCTTAATCTCATCTATCGTAACAGTAAAACTGTCACGAAAAGCCGGCGCTATATCATGTTCTGCAAGCTCAGGAATCTGTGATACATCTCCCTGCGGCTGAATAATGATACCGTCGGCTCTTCCTTCTATTAATATAGTGTAATTTTCTGTTTCTACCGAATGGCGCAAAAAAACCTCCGCATGATATTCTGATCCCATCCTTCTTTGTATCATGCGATGAATTCTGCTGCCTTCCGCCATTGCATTGTCTGCTGCTGTTGTCCTTCTATTGTCAATATTTCCGCTGCGGAGCACAAACTCCACCAGATTTCTGACCGATATCTGTATTTCCAAAACTGCTCTCCCTTATCTGCCAACCGGTTATTTGTCCTGCTATTTGTCTTTCATAAACTCCGTCATATATTTTCTATATCTGATTGGCAGCATATTTCTCTGAAGCCCGGGATTATTACGTTCTTTTATTGCTATCGTCTGGAAAAAGTGGTAAAACAAATCACTGTATTTTTCTTCTCCCTGCGAAAAGCATGGGAACTGCTCCTCCGCTTTGGCTTCGCCTGCAAACAAATACCACTCTTTACCTGCAGGATGAATTGCATAAATATTTCTCTTTTCATCATATACCACAAAGTTCTCTAAGGGAAGTCTGTCTGCAAAATGAGGCATAATAAAAGTGATAATATTATTTTTCGGACTGATTTCGGAATATAAAATTTGGTTTTGAAGTTCCCTGAACCTGATAAATTCTATATGAAAATGTGCTTCATTGGCAGTAAATCTTGCCAATTCAAACACTCTGTGAACATAATGGTTCGCCAGATTTCCCATCAGTTCTCTTTTCTTTAACATACCAAGTCCCACAACAATGGTCTTATATACTGCCTCCGCTTTATCAGGTTCAAAAGAAGCCATTGCCCGGCACAATGCCAGATAAGTCTCCTCTCCAAATTCTCTGATTATCGTTCTCGCTACCTTAGCGGCCTTTCCGGCATTGGCGGGACATTCCTTATATACTGCAAACAAACGGTAATTTTCTTCTTCCCCCACACATAAATGTATCTGTTCATGAGGCTTCTTCATCAGATATGCATCATATACACCTGAAAATATGCCTTCCAATGAATCTTCACATATTAAATAGAATTCTTCCACCGCTAACCTCCTACTGCCTGATTCCAGTTAAATGTCATATTGTCATCGAATAAGGAAAGTTGTTTGTAGGTCATTCCGTCTCTGTCAAAAGGTAACTTTTCTTTATTTGATATCAGATTACGGGTAATATAATCTTCTTCTATTTTGGTCGGATACATCATCTTTCCGCTACACGTTATAAAATAAAGTGCTCTCTTTAAGGTAACACCTATCTTTTTCAAATCATCAAAGCTAAGATTGCCGTTTCTCCTTGCACGAACAATTCTTTGGGCACTCTTTACTCCTATTCCGGGCACCCTTAAAATAGTCTGATAATCTGCTCTGTTAATTTCTACCGGAAACAGTTCTAAATGCCTTAGCGCCCAATCTGCTTTCGGATCCAACAAGATATTGAAATTCGGTTTCTGTTCGCTTAAAAGCTCCTTTGCTTCAAATCCATAGAACCTAAGCAGCCAGTCTGCCTGATAAAGACGATGCTCCCTAAGAAGCGGCGGTCCTCCGGGTATTGTCGGAAGGTCCTTATCTTCATTTACATTGACAAATGCAGAATAATAAACTCTTTTTAAATCAAATTTTTTGTATAAATTTTCAGTAACCATCATCAGATGATAATCGCTTTCCGGCGTGGCTCCCACAATCATTTGGGTTGACTGGCCGGCCGGCACAAAAGAAGGTGCATGACGATAAACTACTATTTCCTCTTTATTTTGTACGATTCCCTGCTGAATCTGCCGCATAGGAGCCAATATATTTTTCCTATGCTTATTAGGCGCCAGCTTCTGTAAACCTTCCGCTGTCGGCAATTCCAGATTTACACTCATTCTGTCTGCCAAAAGTCCTAACTTCTGAACAAGAAACGGGTCCGCTCCGGGAATTGCTTTCACATGAATGTATCCTTGAAAACGATATAATGTCCGAAGTTTGTAAACTGCCTCATAAATCAATTCCATGGTATATGTAGGACTGTTAATAATTCCGGAGCTCAAAAATAAACCTTCAATATAGTTTCTTCTGTAAAACTGTATGGTAAGCTCACAGATTTCATCCGGTGTAAAGGACGCTCTCGTCACATCATTGGAACGTCTGTTAATACAATACTTACAATCATAAATACACTCGTTGGTAAATAATATCTTTAAAAGAGAAATACATCTTCCGTCAGCACTGAAGCTGTGACAGATACCTGCTGCCGATGCATTTCCGATGCCTGTACCGTCCCCTTTCCTTCCGACGCCGCTGGAAGAACAGGATACATCATATTTCGCTGCATCTGACAATATCTCAAGTTTTTGTGTCAATGTCATCTGTTCCATTTATCAATATCCTTACAATCACCGGGTTTCTCTTAATTGTTCCATAAATCCCTCACATTTCCTTTTAGAACATTTGTTTGCTTTTATATTATCACATTCTTCGTGCTAAGGCAATCCCTTTTCAGAACATTTGTTCTGTTGCTTTCAAAATAAAAAAATCGCAAGAGAATTACTCCCTTGCGACCTTACATTTCTTTTTTATATAAACCAACATTCCTATTGCCAAAGTCAACATAGCTACAGCCATTATCCATAAAATCATCCGACTTGTCTGTGAAAGACTGTTGTTGTAGGTAATTACGTAAACACTGATATTGGCCATGCTGTGAAACAGTATCGGTATTTCAAAGCCACCCATAATCTCATAAAGATAAGCAATCAGCGTTCCCAATATGGTTCCATACACTGCCTGCACCATATTACCATGATAACATCCAAACAAAAGGGCTGAAAAAATAAGTGCAATCCGGACGGAAAAACAACGTTTCATCCTGTTATAAAGGATCCCCCGAAACACAGCCTCCTCTGCAATTGGTGAAATTACACCATACAAAACAAGACCGATTGCAAACGAAACACCGTATTGTATTTCACGAACTTCTGTGAAGTGCTGAGAACTTCCTGTAAAACCAAGCAGACTAAATAAAATATTAATCCCTACTGCCGCACAAAAGGAAAGTGCCAAAAGAAATGCGTATCCCGTTACTGTCTCTGCAATTGTTCTTTTTCTTTTTTTCTCATCTTCGCCCTTCACTTCACTTCTGATAACCGGCAAAATAAACGCTGTTCCTATAAGAATTGCACCTCCGTTTATCATACCTCTGACAGTATCGGTATGTGCTGTCAGGAATGTCTTCATCCCGTCACTTCCATACTGCATCATAACGTCTAATCCTACCCACAAAAGTATTTCACAAATGTCATGTATCACCAAATATAACAAAAGCGGCAAAAGCAAATATGCTGTTTTTTTCATGGAAGGCCACTCCTTAACTTCCTTTTCCTCCCATTTGTATGCTATCGTTTTCCAAAATCCCATTTTCACACCTGTTATTTTCCAATCAGTTATTACTGTCTGCGTTCTCTATTTCGTCAGCAAAAGTGCCTGCAATTCCTCTACTGTATCTACAATAAAATCGGCACCTTCTTCCTTAAGCTCTCCTTCTTTTGCAAAACCGAATCTGACTCCGACTCCTGTAAGTCCGTAAGCCTTTGCACCCTGAATATCGAACTTCCGGTCTCCTACCATGACGCAGGAATGCTTCTTTTCCTCTGCAGACATTTCAAGAATCCCAAGTTGTCTGAGTGCTTCTTCCACAACTTCCTCTTTCGAATCTCTTCTGCCGTCAAGTTCGCTTCCAACAATTACATCAAAGAACTGCCCGATGCTGAAATGCTCAAGTATCTGCTTTACAAAAACAGTAGGTTTGCCGGATGCCACAGCCAGCGTAATACCGCTGTCTTTAAGTACGCCAAGCATCCTGTCAATGCCTTCATAAAGCTCATTTTCAAAAATTCCGACAGGCGCAAATCTCTCCCTGTAATCTGCTACCGCTGCCTCCGCTTCTTCTCTTCCCATACCATAGACTTCCATGAAGGTATCTCTGAGCGGAGGTCCGATAAAGAACTCCAGTTTCCTGATATCCGGCTCATCAACACCATGCTTTTTCAGTGCATACTGCACTGATTTCGTAATTCCCTCTCTCGGATCGGTAAGTGTACCGTCCAAGTCAAATAAACAATACCGAAACATTCTTTCCCTCCGTCATTCGTTTATTCAGCCTTTACCATTTTTATCCTAAAGCATATATTAACTCACTTTTTGCAAAAGTGTCTGTATCGATAAATTTTTATTTGCCAGAATGACAAATAAAAATTTATACACATAATACTTGTTCTTCCAGACCGTCCCTCTTGCTTCCATCCTCGTTTTCGGCTCCCCAGTACCGGTTTCCTTCTGTACAATAAATCTCCGAAAATCTGCCAAGATCAGGATCTGCCCATGCCGTTCCCTCATGGTCTGCTCCAAACTCGATCAGGCAGCTGCGGATGACGTGCTCTACTTCTTTATTATCTTTTGTTTCAATTTCTCTGATTTGCTATTGCATTTCTGAAATCTCCTGCCGGTTGGTGTGCTTTCACTCACAAAAAAACTCTCTGCTATCAGTATATACAAATAGCAGAGAGTCATGCAATACCTTTTTATCAATCAGATATTTACTCTTCTATAATTTCAATTTTAGCTCCAATCTTGTTTGCAAAATAAAAATAACCATAAAAGTAATCTTCATCCTCCAACAATTCAGTATAATCAATGTTAGCAGGAATAATAATTTGATATTTCTTTCGATCATACTCAAAAATAATAGCAATCGTTACATCTGCTCGTTCCTGAAGCTTTTTTATCAAATAATCTGATATCGTGTATATTTTATCGGAAGCAAACAATATATGTTCATTTGCTAAAGCTGTATCTATTATTTGATATAATTCGTTGATATATACCTGGCTTGACGGTACAATACTTCTTTCACTGACACTTCCACAAGAACATTTCAATTCTTCAATACCATCTTGGGTTTTGCTCACATTTTGTATAACTACCCATTTAAAGTTATGAGTATGTTGTATCATAGATTTTTTTGATGTAATAGAATCAACATTCGGTGTCGGTTTCGCACTTAAGGGTGGCGTTGTGCCCGGAGTTGCTTCTGCACTCACAGTTGGCATTGCACTCGAGGATGGTGCTGCACTTGTAGTTGGCGTCGCACTCGAAGATGGTGTTGCACTTGTAGTTGGTGTTACACTCGGAGTTGCTTCTGCACTTGTAGTTGGTGTTGCGCTTGTAGTTGGCGTCGCACTCGAAGATGGTGTTGCACTTGTAGTTGGTGTTACAC
>CAYWHY010000003.1:42519-63495 GCA_964458255.1 uncultured Lachnospiraceae bacterium
TCGGAGTTGCTTCTGCACTTGTAGTTGGTGTTGCGCTTGTAGTTGGCGTCGCACTTGTAGTTGGTGTTACACTCGGAGTTGATGTTGCACTTACAGTTGGTGTCGCACTCGAAGATGGTGTTGCACTTGTAGTTGGCGTCGCACTCGAAGATGGTGTTGCACTTGTAGTTGGCGTCGCACTCGATACCGGTTCTCTACTCGGTAATGAAGATGGATCCACAACGGTTACTCTACATGTATCTGTATATCTTCCACACCGGGCAGTTATAATTGCATTTCCTTTTCCCACGGCAGTTACAACACCATTTTCAACTGAGGCAACAGAATAATCACTACACGACCATAGAGTTTCTTTACTGTCTGTTGTATCTGCTGGCTTATAACTGACAGCTAAAGTTTCTGAATTTCCTTTGTTTAAAGTCATATTGCTTTTATTTAATGAAATTCCTGTTAGTAATTTTTCACCTGTTGTTTTAAAGGTTTTAACTTCACCGGCAGTTTCGCGTCCATTGATTTTTACATAAAACTGATAGTAATATGTTTTCCCCGGAGATAGTACAGGATGTGTATTTAATTCTGCATTACAATCAAACCACATTTCAAAATATCCATTATTATTTAATTGCGTATAACCTGCAGAAGACAAAGCTTGATTTTCAATTTTTCCAACATTCCAATTATTGGCTTCTGTTCCAACCCGCACACCTATTTCATTAATACCAGATCTGGCATTTGTTGAAACAGTTGCATATAGCACCGCATTTGTATCAGAAACGCTTCCTCGATTTCCTCCTACCCCATAATCTGTGATTGAAGCTGTAATTGGAGCAGTAAGATTTACTGTTCCTTGTCCAATAAGAGGATTATTTCCACTCTCGCTGTTAATAGCATAAATATATACTGTTTGATTTCCGGTATAAGAAGTTTCAAATGTATGTTCAAAACGATGATTTCCCCCTACACCATACGCATCTGTAACGTCTTGACTCTGCTTATTCGCATTAAGTATAATATCTGCACTTTTTCCAGGAGTTCCGGCTGGTTGTCCAACGTAAATATGTATTTGCAATGATGTATTGGGCGTATCCGGATCGTATGTCCAACCTCGGACATATATTTTGTTATCCACACTTGAAATTGTATTTACATCTCCAAGTGGATCTTGGTTCTTTACAAGTGTAATATCGGACGGTTTATGGCGTCCGTTCTTAAATGGATAACCGCTTCCTCCATACAAATCAACTAAATTATTTCCACTAATTGTATATGTTGTATCCCAAAATATTTTACACCATTGACCTTGAGCATTGCATTCTGTTACAGATAATGTGTTACCAGTTTTACCTATAACAAATACAGTATGACATATCGGTTCTCCTGACAAAGTATAGGTATTCGTAAACATTGTTACAATATCACCCACTTGAATTTCATTTATAGAATAATACAATGAACTAGCATCATAATGTTGTCCATACATATCATAAAATGTTTTCAGAGCATATCCCACGCATTGAAAATTACCATCAAAGCTGTTACAATCGGGATCTCCTGTTCCAGAATGATTGGTACATGCACTGTCTGTATAACCGTCAGGATTATTAACAGGCCCCCTATGATTCCAATATTTTCCATCTGGGAATTTTGCTCTTTGAACAGCAAGTTTTTCTTCAAAATTAATAGTTGTAGCCATTACAGGTATACTCGGTATCTGCACAGTCACCAATATGCACATAACACTTAACAACCATGCCATCCCCTTTTTCCATCTCTTCATTCTTTTTTCCTCCTAATAAGAACTTTACCTGTTTCAGATTATCACACTCTTTTCATTTTGTAAACCTTTTGTGTATACTTCTTGGTGTATTATAAACCTCGCAATTAGTTATTTGTCATACAAGTAAACAATAAACTATACCTAGGAGGTTTAGTTATGTCAGAAAACACGTTAGCAATTAATATGGGATCAAGAATAGCAGAAATTCGTCGCTCCCATAATGTAACACAGGAAGCGCTTGCAGAAGTATTAGATGTGAGTCCCAAACATATCAGTCATACGGAATGTGGTACTTCCACATTATCATTAAAAAATTTAGTCCAATTCTGTAACCTTTTTCACTGTAGTCTTGATTATGTTGTATTGGGAAAAACAACAGACGAAGTTCTTTCTCAGATTCCCTCACCCATCGTACAAATTCTCTATTCCGATAACAAAGAGGAAATAGATAAATTAAACAGATATTTACAGATTTATGCAGAATTAAGAAATTAAATCTTTACCTTATTTTGCCGATATTTTTATTCCATACACTCTTTTAATCTTTCTATAGGTTCAGTAATCATTTTCCCCAACATTTCTCGAGTATGTACTCCTCTAGGAATATAATTATTGTAAAAATGGAAATGATATCTTATGAGCAAACAACTATATCATGGTTCAGTAAATATTATTGAGAAACCCATATTCTCAATGATGATAGCAGTGAGGGTATGTCAAAAAATGTGTCTTTGAGTACCTTAAAACTTCAGAAAAATGTGTCATGCTGTAATGAATTTTCTAACGGACAGAAAACATAATACCGATTTTAAAAAGTATTCCATCCTGTGCCAAGTGCAAACCTGAGCCCAAAATGCTATCAGTTGCTTCATGCAGAACCGGATAATCCAACTGTCGGATTATCAAATGAACGAAAAACGATTATGATCGTTGATGACAGTCCGCTGGTTTTGCGAAGTCTGAAAACGCTTCTTAACGCTCACCATATACCGGATGCATAAACGCCACCCCAAATGATTCCATCATAATTATGCAAATCTGCTATTTTAGCATTTTTTGTTTCAATACAATCATACCCTGTCTCTTCGACTAACCAATCAGCATATTTTTTCGTTACTCCATATTTTTATTGATATAAGATAATACCTCTACTATAAACATTCTTATTAATGAAAAAAGCGTTATGGTTCCATCAATCTTGCTGATCCATGAAATCATAACGCAATCTTAGCTTAGTATGTGTGTCTGCCTTATTGGCAATTGTATTAACCTTTGCAAAATTTATGATTTATTAATCATTACATATCCTTACCAATATGACTCTCATTCACATTAGGATTGATGTATCTGTCTTTTTTAACCTTCTTTTTATAAACAATCGCCTTTTGTGGGCAACGATGATAACACCCCAAGCAGGCAACGCATTTGTTTGAAAAAATAATTTTTCCGTCATTCAAGCAAATGTTGTCCACAGGACAAATGGAAATGCATTTCCCGCATTTTATGCAGGCATCCGTTGTTGAAAAATCTTCGCCTATGAGATGCCAATTAGATTTGTTTTTTAAATATACATCCCTTTTGGTCTTGCATTTCCCGGGTACTCTGTAATTACCCAAATTGATACTGTTAATGACATTGTCAATCCGCTTATCTGCACTCTTCAAAGTGCTTTGGATATAAAATCCCGGTACCGTAAACGTGGTCGTGAAATTCTCGGGCATTTTAAGTACATAAACAGCTTTAATATTCAATTCCTGTTCCTTGGCGTACTGATATATGAAATAATCCGCACCGCATATCATACCGCCGTAATTTTGAATAATAATAAGTTCTGTCGTTTTGTTTAACCTTGGAATAATATCATACACAAAGGTAGGCATTCCAAAGGAATAAATGGGCGTAACCAAAATGATTCTCTCAAATTCACTTCCGTCGCCATCATAGTTCGGGATATATTTTACCTGACCACCCATTGCATTCTTTACCCTTTGTGCAATGTATAAGCTGTTACCGGTTGAACTAAAATACAAAATACCATTCATAGTTTCTTCCATTGCCATACCCTCCGTCTGTTTTTAGTAAAAAATCTGTGCAATCGGTGACGTCTCATCAATAATCAGGGTTTTGTTATTTCCTGTCATGGTAGCTTTCGCTGCATCTAAAGACCGAAGGAAAATATAGAAGTCTGCCTTTTCTGGGTCATTGTATGCTTCACTTAAAATTCTCATATACTCAGCCTCGCCTTTGGCTGTCATTTCTGCTGCCTGTGCATCGGCTTCGGATTGCATAACGATAATTTCCGCCTGCGTATTATTGGAAATCTCTTTTGCCTCTTCCGCACCTTCAGCCTGATAAGTTGCCGCAATATTATTTCTTTCGGAAATCATTCTCTCATAAACTGCTGCCTTATTCTCATCCGGTAAATCAAGTGATTTGGTTTCTACGGAAAGAATCTCAATTCCGTACTGCGTGAGCGTATCTCCGATATTTTCCATAATCGCAGCTGCCAGTTCACCATCACGTCCGCTGATAACCTCTTCCTGGCTTAAGCTGCTTATCACATTCTTTAAACTATTATAAACAATTGTATCTATCCTGAATTCTGCATTGCTCTTCTGTGCACTTAATGTCTCTGTGTATTTCTGTGGGTCTGCAATTCTCCAGAGTGCAAAACAGTCTGCAATCATTGATTTTTTGTCCTTTGTCATGACATCACTCACCGCAAGGTCATACAAAAGCACTTCATTTTCTATTTTTTCTGCTGTCTGTATGACAGGAAGCTTAACGCTCCATCCTGCTTCTTCCCTAATATCTACAATTTTACCAAATTGTTTGATTACCGTAAACTCATTCGGATAGGTTACCACCATTACCGAATCTGTTACTATAAAAAGCCCGGCCAATATAGCAAGAATGATAATCCATTTACTTTTCTTCATCGTTTTTTCTCCTTCCCCATTATTGAGTTATAACGCCGTCTGCTGTGTCAGCATCGCCTGATGCAAGACCACTTCTGTTAACGTCCGCTCCTCCTAAATCCACAAAAGATTCTAAAGGCAGCATGGTCTGTGTCGTTCCGTCACTCTTCTCAATAATAATTTTCATACCGGGCAGAATTTCCTCCATAGTCTCATAGAACATTCTCTGCTTGGTAATCAGCGGATACTTTTGGTATTCTGCGTAAAGTTCATTCAGTCTTGCAACCTGTCCTTTTGCTTCATTCACTCTCTCCTCGGCGGTTGCCTGTGCTGTCTTTAACGTTTCATCCGCCTCTGCTCTTGCTGCCGGAATATCTTCATTTCTCTTCTGGTTTGCTTTGTTAATAGAGGTTTCCTTACCCTGCTTGGCATTTTCTACATTTTTAAAAGCATTGATAACCTCCGCAGTAGGCGGTTCCGCATCCTGAATGGTAATATTAACAAGCTGAATACCAATATCCTCAGATTCCAGTCTTGCCATTATTTTTTCTTTGATTGATGCCTGAATCTCACTCTTTCCGGTCGTAATAACACTGTCCACATCATACATTCCTATGGTATCTCTTATGTAGCTCTGAGTCAGATTTTTGAGGATCCTTACCGGACTTTCCGACGCATAAAGATATTTCACGGGATCTGTCACCCTGTATTCAACGTAGAAATCCACATTGACAAAATTATAGTCCCTGGTAATCATAAAAGATTCCGAATCCCTGGGCTCTCCGGTTTCGGCATCATAACCAATAGGAAAACCATTGATGGTCTTCGGTACCTTTTCCAAACGCTGCACATAAGGTATTTTTACATGAATCCCCGGCTCCTCTACGATTTTCGGTACTCCGAAAGTAGTAATGACCGCATATTCATTTTCCTTGAGCGAATAAAGACTGCCCAAAAGCAGATACGCAACTATGATTACTCCTGCCACTACTGCGGCCCCTTTCCGAATACCTGAAAGTAACTTTTTGTTTTCTTCGTTTGGCATGTCATAGACATTCTTCTTTTTTCTTTGAAACATATTTTTTCTCCTTTTTCTTTTGCAGGTGCTAAAAAGACCTCTATATAGACTTTCAAATATCCTCCCCCGGCTCTGAAACGTATTCTGCCATGCAGAACCCTGCCGTAGAAATTGCACTCTCTAGCAATAAACAAACTCCCTCTGAATGATAAAACTCAAAAAAAATAACAATACATCTACCGGTATCTTTACCAATACCTCTGCTCCGCCAAGTAACGGATACAGCATATTAACCAACAGTGCACTGCAGCTCATCTGCAATACAGCAAGTAAGACATACCTTGAAAGTGTCGTCAAAAGAGAGCCTCTGCTTTTAAAAACCACCTTATAATTGACAGAATAATTGTAGGTTGCCGACAAAATTCTTGCAAGCACGGTAGCAACCATAATATAAGTAATACTTCCCCACTGCCTGCCCCTAAAGAAATGGCAAAACAGTGAAAAAAATGCCAAATCCACCACGCTGGAGGATAATGAAGAAAACAAAAACTTTCCGAAAATCATATAAATTCTTATCGAATCCTTAATGGGGTTAAAATGGCTTGTTTTATTATCTTCAATATAAATAGTTTGTATCGGGACCTCCACTATGGGAATTTTTCCGACTTTGGTTTCCATGAGCATATTGGTTTCAAACTCAAACCGCTCCCCCTTTACCTCTAAAAGCTCTTTCATAAATGAGGTGGGAATTCCGCGAAGCCCTGTCTGCGTATCAGATACTGATACACCCGTTAAATATTTCATTACCACTCTGGTGCATTTGTTACCAAGCTCCGATCTTACGGGAACATTCTCCTGGGCAAAGCACCGACAGCCCATAATCAGTGCATCCGGATGTTCCAGCAATGCCTCGGCACAGGCAAGAATACACTCCGGACTATGCTGACCGTCAGAATCCGCCGTAATACACCCGGGTATATCGGGAATTTTTTGAAGCACAAAGGCAAAAGCTGTCTTTAAAGCTCGTCCTTTCCCCTTATTTCCTTCGTGATGAAGAACATCACAGGCAAATTCTTTTTCAGCCTGCTCAAAAAAATGCTGATATTCTTCTCCGCTTCCGTCATCTACCAAAACCAGATTCAAAAATCCGTCTGCATGCAGCTGTTCTAAAAGCCTTATTAACTTTTCATCAGGTTCATAGGAAGGAATAATCACAGGGATTTGTTTTGCATCCTTCCGGCTTAATTGCTTTTCCATAAAAAAAGTTTACCTTCCTGTTCATCTATCCGATAAAGGCAGCCATATTCAAAAGAGCCTTCTTTCGTCAGTTTTTCCCATACAGCACTGTCTGTTTTAAGCTTATCTACATACAAATAACCGGCATGTGACTCTTCTACCGCTTTTATGATATCCCCTTGTGTCATGGTCTGTCCATCTATATTACCATACATGACAGAAACCGGTGATGCTTCAAATCCCAAATAAGTATTTCTTACCCAGCTTACATCTGAGGCATCACGCAAATACAGGACTCTTCCTCCGTCCTTAAGTTCCTCTGTCTGAATCACTGTCAAAAATTCTTCTGCGGCACCGTCAATCAGTTCTTCCCTTTTCTGATAAGCAGCTTCATTTGCATTGCCGTATCCGACAAGACTTCTGTAAGCACTCTTATAATCTGCCGTAAGGAATACAAATGTCATACAAAGAAGTACTGCCCCGATACTGTGCTTCAAAACACCCTGATTATTGTGAAGCACCAGATACGCCACCAGATATAAGCCGCCTATCGTAAAAGGCGCTCCGTAACGCTCTATGGATGAAACCATACCAAAAGGCTCCAGATATTGCGTTTCTACGGCAAATATTGTCAAATGACTAAGCAGATTACATGCATAAAATATCACACCGCATACAGCAAAAAAACTACCGATATACCATGCCTGCCATTTCTTTATCCTGCCTCTTTGATATAGCAGGAAAACAAATACCAAAAGCAATATGTACAGCATAAGCGGCGTTACATCAATGGATATTGTCTTCCATCGATGAAGCGGATAACTGACAAAGGCGGTTATAAATGCCGTTATCATTTCCTGTTGCACTTCAGGAACTCTCATGCTGCCTGTTGCCATATGAAGTGCGGCACCGGTCAGCTTGGCAACTCTTCTGTTTAAGAGACAGAAGAAAAGCCAGCTGCCCTCTGTTACAACAGGCAACAGCGTCATAATAAGCAATCCCCTTTTTTTCATTTTAATTTTCTGCCTGCTTCCCGGCTCCTTCCTATTTAACAAAAGGTGATAGCCATAAGCAAAAAGCAATCCAAATCCCAGCCATAAAAACCCGGTATTTTTGCAAAGCACCAAAACCATCAAAAGCAATGTACTTCTTCCATAATAAAAAAGACTGTCATGCCCGTCCCGGTCTGTTACCGATACAAGAAACGCACCGAAAACCAAAGCCATTGTCAAATCCGCACAGCATCCGTCGCACCAGAAAACTTCCACACAGGAAGGGAAAAGCCATATAGCAACCATTGCCGGCAAAGTAAGCCATTTTTTCTTTTCCGGCACATACCTAAGCAAGGGAACCAGAAAAGACAGATTCATAAAATAGTATCCGGAAAACAAAAGTCCTTCCTTAAACTCTGAGGGATGTAAATGAAGGAACCACCATTTTAGCATTTGCGTTCCCGGCGGATAATCTCCGAATTCCGGTGCCACATTCTGATACTTATCTGCAAATCCGTTCAGATAGAAGACAGATTTTGCATCTGTTGCCCAGAAATTATAATCATCCCACCAGTTCACTGCTCTCCCGCTTACTAAAACAGGCACCAAAACAAGTAGTACTGCTGCCGCTATCGTTTCCGGCTTTCGCATCATGCTTTTTACAAAAGAGAGCATATCCTTTCTTTGATCGGAGGATGCTCTCATCCAACAGACAATGGCAACCACACATCCTGCTATTGCTAAATAATCCGCAAAATGCAGTCCGTTCACCAACGACAGCAGATACAATACAATGACATACAAACAGACCGCTACGGGAAGTGCATCTGTCAGGGTTTCTTTCCTCCTATATGCAATTACTGCTACCACCAGCATAAATGCTATTATCTGAATAATTCCCATTTGATTCCTTTCTTTGAAACACACCTCTATTGATTATAACAAAAAGATGTGTGGCACGCCACACATCTTTTTATTTATCAGATTCTGTTTTATCATTTAATATTCAGGTTCAATTAAACCGTAGGTATTTCCTTTTCTCTTATAAACAACATTTACCTGATCTGTCTCTGCATTACAAAAAACATAGAAGCCGTGTCCAAGCAGTTCCATCTGAATGCAGGCATCCTCCGGATACATTGGTTTAATGTCAAATTTCTTGGTTCTTATAATCTTAATTTCTTCCTCTTCCGTAAATTCCTTCTCAAGGAAGTCCGGTTTGAAATAACCGGCAGACTGTTTCTGGCTGACAATTTTATTTTTATATTTTTTTAATTGTCTTTCAATAATTTCTTCTACCAAATCAATGGAAACATACATATCATTGCTGACCTGCTCAGAACGGATGATATTGCCCTTTACGGGAATGGTTACTTCAATCTTCTGTCTGTCCTTTTCAACACTTAATGTTACATGTACTTCCGTCTCAGGATTAAAATATTTTTCCAGTTTGCCAATCTTATCCTCTACTGCACTGCGAAGCCCCGGTGTCACCTCAATATTTTTACCAACAATTACAAATTTCATATGCATCATCCTTTCTGTGGATTATTTGCAACATCCTTACATTCACGGAATGTACAATATGTTGTGTGATAATTATACCACAACACCCCACTATTATGCAACAATTCCATGATTTTGATTTGAAACGATTATTATTTTCGCACAATTCATTCCATAACCTTTCTTCTTTAGAAGATTCGTCTAATGGAAAGAATGGTTCGATAGTTGGCATTGGAGATAATGATACCTGTTTTGGCCGTGGACGCATGCACAATCTGTCCATTGCCAATGTAAAGTCCCACATGTCCTGAATAGCAGACCACATCACCGGGCTGTGCATTTTCCAGTCCGTCAACTGCATATCCCACATGTCTGTCCGCTGCTGAAGAATGTGGCAGACTTACCCCAAAGTTTGCATAGACACTCATGACAAAGCCCGAACAGTCTGCTCCGTTTGTCAGGGAGGTGCCTCCCCATACATACGGGTTACCAACAAACCGGCATGCAAAATCTGCTACCGACTGTCCCAATTCACTACCGTTGCCTGAAATTACCTTTGGTGCTGCTTCTTTCCCTGTATCTGAAGGCTCTTCCTGCGAAGTCTCTTCTGCTGCCGCTTCACGGGCTGCTTTGATGGCTGCTTCCTGTGCCGCCCTTCTTTGTTCCTCTTCCTTTGCCAGTCTCGCTTCTTCTTCTTCCTTCGATTCTGCCTTTACAAATTCTGTCGAGAGTGTGACATAATCCAACGAAACATAGCCACTGCCTTCCTCAATATCTACTTTAACCCAGTCCTCTAATTCTTCCGTTACCACGAGATTATCTTCAATGGGAACCATACCGATTACGGAAGAATCCGTACCGGGCTCCTCTCTTACATAAAGTGTGGTGGTTGTTACCGTTGCAATTCTCGTTCCTACCTTTTTAGCCAATGCAACCGCTTCTTCTCCCGTCACACAATACTCTGCTTTTACATACCCTGTCACGCTGCCTGATTGAATTTCGTACCAGCCGTCTTTTTCTGAAATGAATTCCCCAACCGAGTCATCATAAAGCTTTCCTAAGATTTCCCCATCTTCGCCCGGAATGCTTCTTACATTTACATAATCATTGACATCCGCAATTACCAGTGACTTAAAGCCTTCTTCCTCTTTTCGGACTGCCAGTTCCTTTTCCTTTTCACGGACCGTTTTGGTTGTGGTAACCACCATAGTTTCTTCAATGACCTTTTTGTCAGAATTTTCTGTTTTTACTTTTGCCTGCACTGCTACCGTTTCATCCTTCACAGATGGTGTCTCCACAGGACTTGGAGCTGCGGTTAGCGTACCTGCTTCAGCAGACTGTTCTGCCTGCGTTACATTTTTCTGTTGTGCTTCGGCTTCCTTTTCATCCTGCAGTTTTTTTAAGCTGGTGGCATTATTGGAAAAAAAATAATCCACTCCCGCTGACGGTAAACCATTTGCTTCTTTTGCCAAAGCATCTATATTGACAGTTGAAAATAAGAGTACTGCTGACGTAACATACACTGTTATTTTCACTCTTCTCTTGTACATATTATCCTCCGTCAAATATTACAAATTTATTACATCTGTTAATAAATATAACATCTTATCCGGCTTCTGTCAACCGCTTCCAAAACTTGGCAATCTGACAGCCATTCAACGAAAGCACTGATGGGATGCTAACTTCTTAGCAGATATTCCCGGATTGATGCAATTGCATTCGCGCCATCCGCTGCTGCCGTAATAATCTGACGCAGTTTCTTTGTCCTGATATCTCCTGCTGCAAAAACACCCGGTGTCCTGCACACACCATCCTCACCTGCCAACACATATCCCTTTTCGTCGCAGGCTGTTATTTCACGAATCACTCCGCTTTCAGGCAGAATTCCTACCGCCACAAAGACACCATCCACCGCAAGAGCACTTTTTTCTCCGGTCTTTACATTTTTAAGCTGCAGGGACGTTACCTGCTCCTCCCCTTCGATACTTTGCGCTACTGTATCCCGGATAATTTCCACATTCGGAAGCGACATGACTTTTTTCTGCAAAATTTCCGCCGCCCTGAACGTATCTCTCCTGTGAATCAGATATACTTTTTGACAAACTCCGGCCAGAAAAACGGCATCCTCCACCGCTACATCACCGCCGCCTATAACAGCTGTAATTTTCCCTTTAAAAAAAGCACCGTCACAGGTTGCACAATAAGAAACACCCATCCCGGAAAGTTCCTCTTCTCCCGGAATGTTCAATTTAGCGTGAGAGGCTCCCATCGCAGCCAGAACCGTTTTGGTTTGCAGGGTGGCAGTGCTTGTTTCCACCAAAAAGCCTTCTGCCTGCACTTCTTTTGTTTCGGCAGATGCCGCCTTCAGTATAGCTTCGTCTTTCCTTTGACATTTTTTAATGGAAAGTACGGTATCCTTTCGGAACTCACATGCAAGTCTGTCTGCATGCTCTCTTAATTTCATTCCCAGTTCCATTCCTGTAATCCCCGGCAGCCCCGGATAGTTATCCACTTCATAAGTATTGACCACCTGTCCCCCGCTTATGGGACTTTTTTCGATTGTAACAGCATTGAGTCCGGCTCTCTTTGCATAAATGGAGGCACTTAAGCCGGCCGGCCCCGAACCAATAATCACTACATCATACATAACGTTTCCCTCCTATACCGCTTATTTTCAAATAAAGCCGCCATCCATGGTAATGACCTGTCCCGTCAGATAAGACGGCGCATTTAAAACCTGCTTAATCATCTGTGCTGCTTCTGTAATCGTCCCCATTCTGTCAGCCGGAATCTCCTCTGTCAAAGCAACTTTTTCCTCTTGCGTAAAACAGGCATTCATTTCCGTATCGATAACGCCAAAAGCCACCGCATTTACCTGTATCTTACTTGGTGCCAGTTCTTTTGCAAGTGCCTTTGTAAAGCTGTCTGTCCCTCCTTTGGTAGCACTGTAGGCCACTTCCATTGATGCCCCTACTCTGCCCCAGACAGAAGATACATTAATAATTTTCCCACTTTTTTTATGCACCATTCCCGGCACCCACATCTTGCATGTATAAAAAAGGGCATCCAGGTTTGTCCCCATTATCTGATGCCACTGTTTTACCGACATATCTGTCAGAAGTCCAACATGGGATATGGCTGCATTATTGATCAATACATCCACGTTCCCTGTTTTTCCGTATAACGTCTTGACCTGTTCAAAATCAGACACATCACAACAGAATGCCTCGCAGGAAATATGGTATTGACTAATAAGGTCATTTTTAATCTTCTTTATTTTATCTTCCGACTGTTTACAGACAAGATATAAATCGTATCCTTCCTGTGCCAGCATTTCGGCTGTTGCTGCCCCTATTCCACGGGAGGCACCTGTTACCAGTGCTTTTTTTTTCATAAAGTCACCTCACCCTAGCGTATGAACACAAAAACCCGCCTCGCTATTTCTGACAAGACGGGTCTGTGATTCTGTTTTGGTATTTAGGATTTATTTGTCATGAATCTCACTGTGCAGTTCCTGTAAGGATTTTAGTTCGCTGCCCTCATGAGACTTCACATAATGAATTCCCTCTGCCGTTGCTTTTGCTGCCACAACCGTTGTAAAATAAGGAACCTTTGCCTTAATGGCCGCTTTACGCAGATAGCTGTCATCAGACACGCCATCCTTGCCGGCAGGCGAATTAATAATAAGCTGAATATCCCCATTGGTAATCATATCAGCCACATTAGGACGTCCTTCACTTAACTTCTTTACCTTTGTTACCGGAATTCCATTAGCAGAAATCACATCATAGTTACCTTCGGTAGCCACAAGCTTAAATCCATCATCCGCAAGCATTCTCGCCACTTCCACAACTTCGCCCTTATCCTTATTATTCACGGAAATAAGTACCGTTCCTTCTAACGGAAGCTTAGACTGGCATGCTTCCTGTGCCTTGAAGAATGCTTCCCCATAAGAACGTGACAAACCAAGCACTTCACCGGTAGAACGCATTTCGGGTCCCAAAATCGGGTCAACCTCCTGGAACATATTGAAGGGGAATACCGCTTCTTTTACACCATAATTAGGAATTACCTGTTCCTTCAAGGCCGGAACCGGTGAAGGACGGCCGGTAATTTCAGATGTAATAATCTCGGTAGCCAAAGGCACCATACGGATGTTACATACCTTAGATACAAGCGGTACTGTACGGGATGCTCTTGGGTTCGCTTCCAAAACAAATACTTTACCGTTTTCAATCGCATACTGCATGTTCATAAGACCCTTAACATGCATTTCTTCTGCAATCCTTCTTGTATATTCTTTAATGGTTTTTACATTTTCTTCTGTAATATGAACGGAGGGAATGATACATGCCGAATCCCCCGAATGAATCCCTGCCAGTTCAACGTGCTCCATGACTGCCGGTACAAACGCATGTGTTCCGTCGCTGATGGCATCTGCCTCACATTCCAATGCATGATTCAGGAATCTGTCTATCAAAATCGGTCTGTCAGGTGTCACACCTACCGCAGCATTCATATATTCCGTAAGAGTTGCATCATCATAAACAACTTCCATGCCTCGTCCGCCAAGTACATAGGAAGGACGAACCATAACCGGATAACCGATTCTGTTTGCAATTTCAATTGCCTCTTCTACATTAACAGCCATTCCTGACTCCGGCATGGGAATTTCCAATTTTTCCATCATAGCACGGAATAAGTCACGGTCCTCTGCCAAATCAATGACAGACGGAGCTGTTCCCAAAATTTTCACGCCGTTCTTTTCAAGGTCCGCTGCAAGATTTAACGGTGTCTGACCACCAAACTGGGCAATGACACCAAGCGGTTTTTCCTTCTTGTAAATACTGAGTACATCTTCCATGGTAAGAGGTTCAAAATAGAGCTTATCGGAAGTATCGTAATCAGTTGATACCGTTTCGGGATTACAGTTAACAATAATGGTCTCAAATCCCAGCTTCTTAAGTGCCATGGCTGCATGTACACAGCAATAATCAAACTCAATCCCCTGACCGATTCTGTTAGGGCCACCGCCAAGAATCATAATCTTAGGCTTGTCTGTACTAATGGGATTCTTATCTTCTGCATTATAAGTTGAATAATAGTAGGCATTATTTTCTGTACCGCTTACATGTACGCCTTCCCATGCTTCCTCCACGCCAAGACAGATACGGTGGTTACGGATATCCTCTTCGGGAATTTCAAGTAACCGGCTTAAGTATTTATCAGAGAAACCGTTCTTTTTGGCAGAAATCAGCATTTCATCGGAAATCATGCTTCCTTTCCATTTAAGAATGGCTTCTTCTTCCTCAACCAGTTCCTTCATCTGTTCAATAAAATAAGCTTTCACCTTAGTAATCTCATGAATTTCTTCTACGGTAGCACCTTTCCGAAGTGCTTCATACATGATGAAATGACGTTCACTGGAAGGTGTAATAAGCTTTTTAAGCAATTCTTCCTTTGTAAGTGAATCAAAATTCTTTACATGACCAAGTCCATAGCGACCTGTCTCTAATGAACGGATTGCTTTCTGGAAGGCTTCCTTATAAGTCTTACCGATACTCATAACTTCACCAACCGCACGCATCTGGGTTCCCAGCTTATCTTCTACCCCTTTGAACTTTTCAAAAGCCCAGCGTGCAAACTTAATTACTACATAATCACCATCCGGCACATATTTATCAAGCGTTCCATACTTACCGCAGGGAATATCCTTTAAGGTAAGTCCGGTTGCCAGCATGGCAGAAACCAGTGCAATCGGGAAACCGGTTGCCTTAGAAGCAAGTGCGGAAGAACGTGACGTACGAGGGTTAATTTCGATAACAATAATTCTGTCTGAAACAGGGTCATGTGCAAACTGTACGTTGGTTCCGCCAATCACTTCTACGGAATTTACAATCTTGTAAGCCTGTTCCTGTAATCTCTTCTGACATTCCTTAGAAATGGTAAGCATGGGTGCTGCACAGAAAGAGTCACCTGTATGTACACCCAAAGGATCGATATTTTCAATGAAACATACGGTAATGATATTACCTTCTGCATCACGTACTACTTCAAGTTCAAGCTCTTCCCATCCGAGAATGGATTCCTCTACCAGTACCTGACCTACCAGAGATGCCTGTAAACCTCTTGCACAAACTGTCTTTAATTCTTCCTTATTATAAACAAGTCCTCCACCGGCGCCACCCATAGTGTAAGCAGGACGAAGGACAACGGGATAACCAAGCTTGTCCGCTATGGCAAGTGCTTCGTCTACAGAATAGGCGACCTCGCTGCGTGCCATCTCAATTCCAAGCTTATCCATGGTCTTTTTAAATTCAATACGGTCTTCTCCACGCTCAATCGCGTCTACCTGAACACCGATAACCTTTACATGATATTTATCCAGGACTCCTGCATTATTTAACTCTGCACATAAATTAAGACCGGACTGTCCGCCCAGGTTCGGAAGAAGTGCATCCGGACGTTCTTTCGCAATAATCTGTTCCAGTCTTTCCACATTAAGCGGTTCAATATATGTTACATCCGCTGTCTCCGGGTCTGTCATAATAGTAGCCGGATTAGAATTGACCAGTACAATCTCATATCCGAGCTTACGAAGTGCCTTACATGCCTGTGTTCCTGAATAATCAAACTCACAAGCCTGTCCAATAATAATCGGTCCCGAACCAATAATCAGAACCTTATGAATATCTGTTCTTTTTGGCATAACAAAATCCTCCTGAGTCCTGCAGTATTTTTTTCATCTGCAATATTTTATCACTATAGGTTATCAGTGTCAATTCAGACTTTTCTGTTTCCATTCATTTATTTTCTGAAACTTTTTCCCTGTTTGTGCCGGTCTGTAAACCCACCTGTCAGCCATTTGCCTCCTTGCCTGAGTCCAAACTGCCATGTACAATATCCAACCGCCACTACCGTTACCAGCTGGGCTCGATAAGTAAAAAAATAATGCATATAAGAGTGATTCTGTAATACCATATATCGCAAATAAGGAACCATACCAATCAGCAGACATAGCGGAATCATGGCACCGGAAAGCTTCTTTGGTCTTAGCAGATATACAATAGAAAAGCACAAAAAACAGCTTCCTGCAAACAGCCACATTGCCTCACCCAACGGCATCTGTTCTTTAAAAGGAAACAGACACCCCTGATTTCGACAGAGCAGACCAACGATTCTTTCCAACGCATTCGCCTTCGGGTCTAAATTCGTATTTCCCAGATATACCGTTCCTCCTATTCGTTCACCGGCCGCCATCATTGCCTGTCCGAATGCCTCTATACCAAGCACCCGTACAGCCAGCAGCCATTTCAGGAGAAACATGCCCGCATAAGAAAGTCCCCATGCCATACCACATTCCGCCAAATACTTTATTTCTTCTTTGCATGTACGGAGGGAACCGGTCTCATACAACAGAATCATTAACATTAATAACGGAATGGTAATCGTCAGCGTTTCCGTTGTCAGAAAATCCACAAAGCAGGTAATCACACCGGAAGCTGCCATCAGACTTACCATCTGCCTGCGCATCTGTTCTTCTTTCTTTTTTCCTGCAAAAATACACAGCTCTGCCAGTAAAATTCCATTTGATATCAGAAACATCATAACATATTCGACACAAAACATACACATCCACACCTGTATGATGAGATTTCCAATCAGATAATTGACTGCAGCAGCTTTCAAATGTAAGCGCCATAAAAATACAACCGCCGTCAACAGCAAAAGAATGGCTATGCTTCCAAGTATGATTCTCGCTCCTTCTATTCCCGTCACCGTAAAAAGTGGTCTGAGAAACACCATGGAGCCATGCCAGTATCGGAAATAATCCACATTCGGTTCCCTGTCCTCCTGAAGGCTGTCATAAAAGCTTACATTCACATTTTCCCTTTCCGGATTGTAATAAGAAGCCTGTATCAATGAACGAAACGTATTTTCTTCCGATACATGATACATCACGTTCAGAAGAATACAATCCGCATAATTATCCCGTATCGTGTTAAATTGTGCAGGCAGAATCTCATCGAACAATTCATGCTCCATAAAATAATCTGCGCTTTCCCTGCATGAAGTCCGAATGGCATCCTGCGGAATCAGTCCCGTAACCCAAAGCAACGCAATACACACCGCTGCCGTCATTCCTGCCACTGCCGCTATTCTTCCCACATTTTGAATCCGTTGTTTGATTGACATTTTTATCCCGTTCTTTCTTATTTTCCTACTATCATATAAATATGTCTAAGACCATCGCGTACCATTCTCAAATGCGATTTTCGTCCTCTTTGGTCGCGATACAATCTGACCGGCAGCTGTATAATCTTCTGCTGCGCAAGGGCGGCCTTCCCTATCATTTCGGTGGCAAATTCCATTCCCGTTGCCCGGCAGTTTAATTGAAGGAAGCTCTGTTTGTTGACTGCCCGCAGCCCACAGTGAAAATCACGCACCGTGCAATGATACCGGCACCGTCCAAGCCACGACAAAAATGGCACTCCCAGTCTGTGCAAAACCGGCATAGCCCCCTTTTCCATAGGAAGAGCCATCCGATTCCCTACCACCAGATCGGCTCCTTTTCGCAGTTCACTTACGAAATCCATCAGGTCGTCAAAATGATAGCTGCAATCACAATCTCCCATAATCACATAAAACCCCAGTGCTTCTGCAATCCCCATACGAAGAACATTCCCGTATCCTTTTTCTTTACAATGAACCACCCTTGCATTTTCCCGCCTTGCAATTGCTACGGAATGGTCACTGCTTCCATTATCCGCCACCAATATTTCTCCTGCAATCCCATTTTCTTTTAAAAATCCGGCTGCCTGACGGATACAGGTTCCAATTGTCTTTTCTTCATTTAAACACGGTAATAAGATTGTTACCTCTGTGTGCATCCCTTCTCCTTATTTTACATGATAAAAACAGAAACTATATCCTTAAAAGAAGTGCAACATATAGTTTCTGTTTCATACATTCACTTATTCACAATTTATCATGATAACCGCATCGGACCCGCTAACAGACCTTAAGAAACCACATTCGCAGTAAGTCCCAGTTTCGCTGCAAGGCCCAGATAGCCATAGAAGGCTTCCGTGTCATTCCATACAGCAGAAAAATCTGTCCCTGCCGGAATGGTGAGTTCATACCTGACACCGTCATAATTAAACAGGATAACCATGGTAACATCCGCACGGCTGTCGTTAAAGCCAAGCATTACATCACTGATACAGGGCATATCGTCTGCTTCAAAGGTAACAGTTGCATTCTCACCGGCATTCTTAAGCAACTCACGGTACTGCTTCATAAAAAACTGCCAACAGGTTACCGGCTGTGTTGCTTCCACCAATCCACACTCTCTGCAGATGCATGCGGCAAGACCGTCCTGCGTCCTGGTCGGCTCTGTCATTATCATCCACTCAAAGCTGCACTTATGGCTCTCGCCTCCTGCATGTGATTTTTCCTCATCATCACTCCCCGTTACCGGCTTCAGGGTCAGCTTCAATGTTTGTCCTCCACTAAACATTGGAGACGTTATTATCCTCCAACTGGTATAACCTCCGTATGACTGGATATTCTCCGCACAACCATCAATCATCTGACTCTCACTCCGGCCACCATATGTATATGTGATATCATATGTAAATCCACCCGATGCCTTCATCTCATCACTTGTTGTTAATATTGTACCTGCGTCCAAACCGGAAGGAATACTACTTGACACACTAAAGTAGTATTGCGCTGCCTGCACCATCAGGCTGTTTCCGCACAATATACCCATACATAGCACCAATGCCATCCATCCTCTTAATCTTTTCATTATTTCTGTTTTCATACTATCCCGTATTCCTTCCTTTTCGTTTAAATTCTACATAATAATGTATCACTTTGCTGTCATCTCTGCAAGTCTTTCTTTTCAATTTAAGCATGCCAATTCAGCCATGACAAGCAGAGCCACTCCCATTCTCCTTGCCCGGGAGTATATCATAATATTAGTTTTAGCCCTCCCAAAAAGAGGGTGGCGATTGTTATATCGCCTCTATCGTTGCTCCTACCGCATTTGCAAAGAAGAAGTACCCATAGAAATAATCCTCATCCGCAAGCAATCCCGTGAAGTCTGCTCCTGCCGGAATGGTCATCTGATATGCCTGGTTCTGATACTCAAAAGTAATCACCGTGGTTACATCCGTCCGCTCTGCAAGCTTTTTGATTACATAATCGGAGAGCGTGTACAACCGCCCGATGTCAAACGTTGCCGTTCCATTCTGTGGAGCATTCTTGATCTCACCGAAGAGTCCCTTAACAGCAGTCTCACTTGCAGGAATCACGCATCTTTCCTGTACATCACCACAGGAGCAGCGGTACTCTTCCACTCCATCTTCACTAAGGTCTGCCTCCCTTACGGTTGTCCAGACATAAGTATGGGTATGGGTATACACTTCTGCATTTGTACCGCCATCCGCCGTTTTCTCCAAAGCAACGGGAATAGGTCTGATTTTATCGTGATCAACAGTTCCATTTCCCGGAATTTCCTTATCATAGGCTCCTCCGGTAATTTCTCCTTTGTCTGTTACCGTTCCATAAAAGGTTCCGTTGGTTATTGTTGAATACTCATAGTTCGTAACATTTTTGTAAAAAGTTCCCCCTTCGATTGTTCCTCTAGAAACGAATGGATCTGCAGAGTCTCCATTCTCTATATCACTGTAGAAATATCCGCCTGAAATAGTTCCTTCGTTGCAATTGAAGTTATTGAATGTTCCGCTCGTGATCTCCTGTCCCGATCCTACTGTTACTTCATGCATGTGTTCATCACCGGAACACTCACTACACGTCCAAGTACCTGCCAACGCCTCCATAGGAAGCACTGCAAATGCTATTCCGATTGCCAGGGCTGTGCCAAACAGTGCGCCCCCCATGTTCTCTTTTTCATAATCTCTGTTTCTCCTTTCACATACTCACGATATTTCCCCTGCTCACCTTTTGTTGCTTTGTTAGGCTTATTATAAACGATTGAAAAATATCGTGCAATGAGTTGACCATAAAAAAACATAAAGAAGCTACTGCCAATCCTTTAACAGGAATTCAATACCTGCTGCAGCAAAAAGTATATTTATTTCAAGATTTGATGTATAGAAAAATATATTTATTTCAATATGGAAGCAACAAAAATAATACACGGTTTCTATGATTGCCGCTTTTTTCTGCTATCAGATCATAGCTATCGGTTATCATCCGCTGACATTGATACATAGATTTTCATCTTTTTCGTATGTCCATAAAAAAGCTTTCTTACTGCCCTGAACCCTGATAAGCTGCCAATTATCATCATGAAACGGGGCATCCATATAGGCGTCTGAAAATGTCAAGCCAAATTGTAATACTTCTTCATAATACACCACCGGATTTCCAGCAGTAGCGCAATTATGATAGCCTTGTTGCCATTTGAGCAAATCATCCTGTCCTGTTGTCCTACTTTGAGTAGTTTTCTTCCAATTAGCAGGACATATCTTCGTCCTGTTGTCCTACCTTGAGCAG
>CAYWHY010000004.1:0-56397 GCA_964458255.1 uncultured Lachnospiraceae bacterium
ACTCCGTTATCTTATCACGCTGCTTTCTTACTGTCAAGACCTTTTTTTACTTTTTGCTGTGGTGTTATCCGCAACGAACTTAAATATACCATCCTTAGCAGATGTTGTCAACGAATTTTTTAAAAATTTTGTAGAATTTTTTATACAATTTTATGACGTTCAAAAAAGTCTCTTTATATAAGACTTTCTCGGTCATTCATGTTCCGACTCATCCAGTAAAACAGTAAATATCTGGTCTTCATTTATGACATTAACTGTTATCCGACCAAGCGTCTGTGCGTCTTCCTTTGGTATCTCACACACTAATACCATCTGTTCCTGTGCACCTGCGGCAATGGTTCCGTTAAAACCCGATAAATCATTTAACAGCATCGTCGTTAATGCATTTCTCTTTTTTCCATTCACCTCTATTTTATACCGAATACCGCTTTCCGACATATTTAATGTTCTATCTGCCTGCGACTGATTTATAACATCAAACTTCAAAACCAACAAACAGTTATTTTCTGTTGCTCTTAATGAAAAATAAATATTTTCTGCATCCATCGGATATTCTGTAGTCACATCATAACCGTTATATGTAACTTCTATTTCTTCCAATGCAATAGCATCTTTAAGTGTTATCTGATTTGTATTATCAATAAATTCATTATTCTGTTCTGTTTTTTCTTGTGTCGATTCTGTCTCATCAGCGTCCCTATCAAAAGCAGCTGTAAGCTTCGCCTCTCTTCCCAAATTTTCCTGTAATATAGCTTGCTCCAGTAAATGAGAAGCATGATTCTTATTGTATTTTCTTACTGTGGCCGCAGCATATTCTACCACCATTTTTTGCGTAGTTTCATCCATTTGGGGAATCCGATTACCACATCCTGACAGCATTATTAACATTACACACAATACTTCACAGCCAATAAACGATTTTCTCATTTTTTATCAATCCTTTCTTCTTCCTTTTCTTTCCTATATATAAATATAAAAGAAAAAATAAGTGTAATCATTCCAACTATCAGAAACAAAATTGCTTTAGCCCAACTATCCAAATCTGAAAAATCAAATATCATCATTTTGATACCGGCTATCACTGCAATAACCAGACCGCCTATTCTGCACGCTTTGTCCTTAAGTCTCAGCCCGGCTCCCACGCATGCCAGTGCAACAAGCATCAGAAAAGCACTTGTTACAACCGGCATTTCAAATCCCGCCACACAAATCATAACACATAAATATATCGCCATAAACAGCGGTTTCATTCTTACAGCCATACCGTATCTCTCCCTAAATGCCACCCAAAAAGCAACTGTTCCTACCAGCATTGATACAATATTTACCCGATAATCATCGCAAATCATTGCATGTAGCAACAATACTATGCTCATAAAAACAACATTCACTATATTATAAGGAAGTTGGTTTTTCAGTTTAAGAGTAGGCAAATGATTAAACACCATAAACATAACAAATAAAATACCAATACAGACTGTCACAATCCATTTAACGTCAAAACAAATAAGCGGAATCACAAAAAAGAAGAATGTAAGTATGATTTCGTGGAAAAGATACCATTTTTTAATTGTCCATATAGATAATGCCATTATGATTACAAACAAAATCGCATATCCATATTGGGCAAACCATATTCCCTGAATCACTGCTATCCCTGTAATGATTGCATCAAGCGGCAACAATACCTCTTCCCGGCACAACAATCTTGTTATCACAAAAGCAAGCAATATTGCTGCTATCTTTTCAGTCTCTAAACCCATAAGTCCGTTAAGAATCACTACAAAGGAAATCACAAAATAATACTGTATCCATCTACATTTATCTTTCCCCCCGAGAATAAAAAAGATAAATGCAACCGCAATTGCCATCACTTCCGTCAAATACACATGAAGCATTTGCATCTTTGTCCCATATATCTCACAGCCATAATTTGACACATATATTAACATCACGGCAAAACAGCCAAGGAAAATGGCATATAAAACGGTATACCACTCTTTTAACCCGTTCCTTCTGCTATAATAAATCAAATTAAAAAGTGTCAGTTCCAAAATAAAAAAGCACGAAACAAACATGGGATTTATTCCGTCGGAAATAATCATTGCCGTAACTGTCATTGTAAACCCGGTATGTGCAATCATATGTATACTGCCAATCAGCATTCTGTTTTTTTGATTTGGCCAAAAAACCAAGACAAGGTTTATGATAAAAGTAATACACATCATAACCCAAAAGCTGATTTCTGTTTCAAATCCCTCCATCGGCAGAAAGCACAAATAACATCCAAAAGCACTGATTAATCTGATAATTTCAGTATTTTCCCTGTGGCTGTACAATATCACACATACAGCTATGACAATGGTAATTCCCGATGCCGTCAGTGCACTGATGTTCTTTAAAAACAAATAATTGATTATTGTTGCAATATACATGCCAGCAAACCCTATCGCTGCAATAACCATCGCAATTCTGTTATTTAATCTTTTTACCGTGAATTCAGCAATCAGAATCGTTGTAAGTGCCACTGCATACAGGGAAATTCCCTGCCATATTCCTTCCAAAAAGTTATATCCTAAAATGATCATGGCAGCCAAAATAAATCCTGCACCCATTACGCTAAAAATACCGGCAGTAATGGTAAATTCCGTAGAATTATGATTTTTAGCTGATTTCTGCACTGTATTTGAAGCTTGCGATACTTGTCCCATTCTCTGCTGATAGAGGCAATATGTCCTGTCAGCTTCTTTTGAAACTTGCCAGGGAGTCGCTTTACCAGACTCTAAATCTTTCATCATTTGTGCCAAATACTGATTATAATAGGGATCCTGTGAAATTTCCGTTAACCTAAGAAGTCTTCTTCTTACTCGTTCTTTCTCTTCTTTTGCCTCTGCTTCCCGGCGAAGATTAGCTTCCTGTTCATAAGCATCTGACTTTGAATTATCCTTTTCATTATATTGAATCATTATACTCTCCTGCTTTTTCTAACTCAAACCAGAATTCCACACCATTGTCATAGTTATTAACTCCATAATTTCTGTTTAAGGCTTCCATCATTGCCTTCACAATGGACAATCCCATCCCACTGCCTCCATAGGCTCTGGTTCTGGCCTTATCTACTTTATAGAATTTTTCCCATATATGCGGAACACACTCTTTGGGTATGGACTCTCCTGTATTAAACACAGAAACTCTGACCAGTTTTTCTTTCAATTCTAATTTTACATGAATGACCTTCTCTCCCGCAACATGATTCATGGCATTACTGAAATAATTTTCAAAAACCTCTTCCACCATAAACTGATCTGCCCAAACATCAATCACAGGATACTCGTTAACTATAAGCTTAACATCTTTTTGTTTGCACAAAATTTCTACTGATTGCAAATATTTTTTTATAAGTGCAGCAATGTCAAAACGTTTGAATGTAACAGTATCATTTCCGCACTCCAACTGATTTAATGTCAAGAGTTTTTTTACAATATTATTCATTTTGGCAGCTTCGTCCATAATGACTTCACAGTAAAATTCCCTGCTCTGTGTATCAGAGGAAATTCCTTCTTTTAATCCTTCTGCATACCCTTGAATTAAGGCAATCGGAGTTTTTAATTCATGGGATACATTAGAAAGAAATTCCCTTCGCATTTCATCTGTCTTATTCTTTTTTTCAATATCGCGTAACAGCTCATTATTCGCACTTTTTAATTCCGAAATCGTCTTCTCAAGCGTATAGGACAGTTTATTGATATTATTTCCAAGCAGTGCAATTTCCGTTTTGCTTTTTCCGGTATACTTTGCATTGAAATCCAGATGAATCATTTTTTCCGAAATCTGTGCAAGTTCCATAATAGGATTCGTGATTTTACCGGACACCCACAAAATAACAAGAGAACTAAAAACAGCAGAGCCGATTCCGACATATGCCAAAAAACGATTTGCCAGCTTTACACTTTCCCTGATACTTTCAAACGGACTTGACAGCAAGAACAGATTTCCATTATCAAGGATCCCCCACATTTCAACAACTTCTGTCTTAGTTCTTTCGTCAGTAGCAATTCTCACTTCATAGTTCGCGCATTTTTCAAGCAATTCATTATCCTGTGTTTCCTGTCCAAACAGATTATTTAAAAGCTGCCTGCCTAATAACTCATAATCATGTGTGGAAGTTTTTAACGTTCTTGAACCGGTATCCATTATTATAAAACTAAGATTGTTTTTTTCACTGATTTTTTGCAGTTCAATATCAAAAATCTCCGAGTTAAACGTATTCTCATTAGAGGCTTTATTAATCACCTGATAAGCAGACATCAGTGCCTTTTGCTTATTCTCCAGATAATAATTTTCTAAAAATGTACTGTTAATGAACCAGCATAATAATATTGTCGCTGTCATTAAAAAACAAAATATTGCAGCAAATTGTTTTCTCAATGAATACTTCATTTTGATTTACCTTTTATGATAAACATGATTTTCCGATTCATATTTTGCTTCACTGGTCAGATGAATGCCAAGACGTTTAAAAATCTTTTCATCCACGGAAGACAACAATACAGACGAATGTGCTTCCAACCCTTGCAGTTTTTTAATTTGTGCCATGGCAAGCTCTGCATTTTTGTCAGAAGCTGCCGAAGTAGACAATGCAATCAGTATTTCATCTGTATGCAGTCTGGGATTTTTGCTTCCTAAATAATTTGTTTTTAATCTCTGTATCGGTTCAATTGCTTTAGGAGAAACCAAATGAATTTCATGGTCAATCCCTCCCAAAACC
The DNA here is from genome assembly GCA_964458255.1 of uncultured Lachnospiraceae bacterium. Classification (GTDB taxonomy): domain Bacteria; phylum Bacillota; class Clostridia; order Lachnospirales; family Lachnospiraceae; genus Suilimivivens. The sequence continues at coordinate 4,769 of CAYWHY010000004.1, forward strand.
TTAAGTGCATTTAATAAGACTGCCGCAGAGGCCCCCAGCAAATCCGTTGTCTTACCCGTAACTACCGTTCCATCCTCTAGCTCTATTGCTGCCGCAGGATGTCCCGTCTCTTCTTCTCTCTTTAAAGCAGCATTAACCACGGCGCGATTATCTACAGAAAGACCTGCCTGCTTCATAAGCAGTTCTAATTTATACAAAGTTTCTTTGTTACCTGTTCCACGTTTACATTCGCATAAGCACTGATAATAACGACGAATAATCTCCTGATGGGAAGCCGCCTTACAAACCTCATCATCTACAATACAGTTCCCCACCATATTTACCCCCATATCAGTAGGCGACTTATATGGACTCTCTCCTAATATTTCCTCAAATATAGCATTTAACACAGGGAAAATCTCCACATCACGGTTATAGTTGACTGTAGTTTCTCCATATGCATCCAAATGGAAAGGGTCTATCATATTTACATCATTCAAATCAGCCGTTGCCGCTTCGTACGCAATATTAACAGGATGTCTAAGCGGAAGATTCCATATCGGAAAAGTCTCAAATTTTGCATATCCTGCTTTAATGCCACACTTATGTTCATGATACAGTTGCGAAAGACAGGTAGCCATCTTTCCGCTTCCCGGCCCCGGTGCCGTAATAACTACAAGAGGTCTTGTTGTTTCAATATATTCATTCTTTCCATAACCTTCATCACTGACGATAGTCCCAATATCACCGGGATAACCGGGAATTGGATAATGATGATAGGTTTTAATTCCCAGCTCTGTCAAACGTTTCTGAAACTGGTGAGCAGAAGTCTGCCCTGCATATCTTGTAATACACACGCTCCCCACAAACAAACCTATTCCACGAAATGCATCAATTAATCTAAGTACATCCAAATCATACGTAATACCTAAATCACCACGAATTTTACTTCCTTCAATATCTTCTGCACTGATAACAATTACAATTTCAGCCTGTTCCTTTAACTGTAACAACATTTTTAATTTGGAATCAGGCTCAAAGCCGGGCAGAACTCTGGATGCATGAAAATCATCAAAAAGCTTGCCCCCAAATTCCAAATACAGCTTGTTATCAAACTTTGCAATTCTTTCACGAATATGTTCTGACTGCATCTTAAGATATTTGTCATTGTCAAATCCAATTTTCATGTGTATTCTACCTCTCAGCTTATTTATCAATGAAAGGGCTTCACTTTTAATCAAGTAAAGGCACCCACTATGTGGATGCCTTCATGTCAATCACATGAACACCTGCTTTGCTTTAGGTGTTGCCCAGTTATTATTATACAATATCCACCAAAATATGCAACTGTTATTTTGATTTAGATATCATCTATTTTACCAAAGCATATGTTTCTCTTGCAATGGTAAGTTCTTCATTTGTGGGTATGACAAGTACACGTGTCCTACTGTCTGACGTTGCAATATCTATGTCTTCACCACGCTTTCCATTATTGTCTGCATCAAGCCTGATTCCCAGATATCCTAAGTACTCGCATACTTTTTCACGCACAAAAGGACTGTTTTCTCCAATGCCGGCCGTAAAGCAAATTGCATCCACACCGTTCATAGCTGCCACATATGCTCCAATATACTTAGCAACTCTGTAAATATATGCCTTCATGGCTCGGATTGCAAATGCTTCTCCCTTTTCATACGCATCCTCTAAATCCCTAAAATCAGAAGAAAAGCCTCCTGAAAGTCCTAAAACACCCGATTTTTTATTAAGCTCACCGAGCATTTCCTCTACCGATTTATTTTCTTTATTACATAAGAACTCAATAATAGCAGGATCCATATCACCGGAACGCGTTCCCATGATAAGTCCTTCTAAGGGTGTAAGTCCCATAGAAGTATCTACACACTTCCCGTTCTTTACAGCCGATACACTGGCACCGTTTCCCAAATGGCAGACAATCAGCTTTAGATCTTCATATTTTTTACCAAGCAATTTTGCCGCCTGATGTGATACATAAGAATGACTGGTTCCATGGAAGCCGTATCTTCTTATTTTATATTTTTCATAGTAATCGTAAGGAAGTCCGTAAAGATAAGCCTCTTCCGGCATAGTCTGATGAAATGCCGTATCAAATACCGCTACCATAGGTGTATCCGGCATCAGTTCCTTACACGCATCAATACCGATTAAATTGGCAGGATTATGTAACGGAGCTAATTCATTACATTCTTTTATTGCATTTATTACTTCATCAGTAATAATTGTTGAAGCAGCAAAATTTTCACCACCGTGTACAATACGGTGTCCTACGGCACCGATTTCGTCAAGGCTCTTAACTACACCCGTATTTACATCTGTTAACGCATCCAGTACAAGACGGATTGCCTGTGTGTGGTCATTCATGGGGGCCACTGTTTTTATTTTTTCGCCGCCATCAGGCGTGTAAGTCATCTGACTCCCATCAATACCAATCCTTTCGCAAAGACCTTTTGCAATTAATTTTTCAGTCTGCGCATCAATCAACTGAAATTTCAGTGATGAGCTTCCACAGTTAATAACCAAAATATTCATGTCACATATCTCCGTTTCTTATAATTAAACAAGCTGTGCCTGCACAGCTGTTAATGCAACTACACCTACGATATCTTCCCAGGAACATCCTCTTGACAAATCATTAACAGGTTTTGCAATTCCCTGAAGCATAGGCCCGTAAGCTTCTGCTTTTGCAAGCCTCTGCACCAGTTTATAACTGATATTACCGCAGTCCAGATTAGGGAAAATAAGTACATTGGCTTTACCTGCCACTTCGCTTCCCGGTGCCTTTGCTTTAGCCACCTGTGGAACAATTGCTGCATCTGTCTGCAGTTCTCCGTCCAGGCAAAGATGCGGATATTCTTCATGTGCAATTCTGGTTGCCTCAACTACTTTATCAACCAGTGCATGTTTTGCACTTCCCATGGTGGAATGAGAAAGCATGGCAATAATCGGTTTGCTCCCCACAAGGCTCTTAAAGCTCTTGGCAGAAGAATCTGCAATAGCTGCAAGCTCTTCTGCAGTAGGGTCCTGATTCAGACCGCAATCTGCAAAAAGGAAAGTGCCGTTATCGCCATATTCACAATCCGGCACACACATTAAAAAGAAACCGGATACCAGTTTCACACCGGGGGCTGTTTTCAAAATCTGCAAAGCAGGACGCAATGTATCTGCCGTAGCATGGCAGGCACCTGCCACCATTCCGTCTGCGTCATTGGCTTTTACCATAACAACGCCAAACGTCAGGTAATCGGAAAGCAAAATCTCCCTCGCCTTTTCAGGTGTCATTCCTTTTGCTTTTCTTGTTTCATACAATAAATCCACATATTCATCCAACTTATCACAATACTCCGGATTCACAATCGTAACCCCACTTAAATCAATTTCAAGCCAGGTAGCTCCGTCCATGATTTTTTCTTCATTTCCAATCATGATAATATTTGCAATACCCTCCTGCAGAATATGGGCTGCTGCAATCAATGTTCTCTTATCACTTGTTTCAGGCAAAACAATGGTTTTCTTGTCCATTCTCGCCTTATCCTTAATCACATCAATATACGACATAGCCGTCTCTCCTTTCATCTTCTCATTCAAAAGTATATCGTATTCACGTCTTTCTCACAAGTGCAAGAGCAAAAAAAATTGTGCAAATTTGAGTACAAAATTTGCCTGTTAAAATGATTTATGATACATTGTTACTATCATAGTTTTAAAGAGGAAAAGCATCATGAAAACAGCCGCAATTATTGCAGAATACAACCCGTTTCACAACGGACACAAATATCAAATTGAAGAAACAAAACGTCTGACAGGTGCCGACTATATTGTGGTACTTATGAGCGGTAATTTTGTTCAGCGCGGTGCACCCGCCATCTGCAATAAATACATCCGCACACAAATGGCACTTCTTGGTGGTGCCGATGTAGTTCTTGAACTGCCCTCCCTGTATGCACTATCCAGTGCTGAGTTTTTTGCGCAGGGTGCCATCAGTCTTTTAAACAATCTTAACAGCATTGATTTTCTGTCCTTTGGCAGTGAATGTGGTAATATTTCTGTTTTAACTGCCTATGCCCGATCACTCGCTTTTCCCTCTCAGGAATGGGATACTGCCATAACCGGTCTGCTAAAGCAGGGGCTTTCTTATCCGCGGGCAAGACAGCAGGCACATTCACTGACCACTCCTCAAAATAACAAGTTTCCTGCCATGGAACTTTTATCCTCTCCGAATAATATTCTCGGTTTGGAATATTGCAAGGCACTATTGGCTTCTCAAAGTACCATTACCCCTGTTACCATCAAACGTAAGGGGTATGATTATCACGATACCACTCTGCCTGAAAATCAGTTGTCTTATAGTTCTGCCTCTGCCATCCGCACGGCACTTATGAAAAAAACTTCCGGTTTTGATATCCATGTGCCGGAAAATATATGTCAATTATTGACCGAAAACAACATATCTGAGTATGGAATCCATACGGATGACTTTTCTCTTATTTTACATTATAAATTGCTATCCGAAAAAGAAAAAGGGTTTGCAGACTACTTAGATTGCACCCCCGATATCTCTGATAAAATCATCAAGCAGCTGCCCTTCTACAAAGGCTATGATAATTTTTGTATGCTTTTAAAATCCCGTGACTTAACTTACACCAGAATCAGTCGGGTACTTCTACACATTCTACTGAATATAAAAACTCCAAAATGCTATAAAGCTTCCTTTCACGAGAGAAACATGTTTGTTCCTTATGCAAGACTTCTTGGTTTTCGGAAGCATTCTTCCGCTGTTCTTTCTTACCTTAAGAAAAGCAGCGGCATTCCCATTATCAGTAACTTGCCGGATGCCAAAAATCTCCTTTCTTCCGAAGGTCTTTGCATGCTTAAATCCGACATTTATACCTGTGAAGTTTATGAAGCCGTATCATCTGTAAAAAGCGGCAGGGAACCGCTTAATGAATATAAGCAGTCCCCTGTTATTCTTTCCGATTATTCTTCACAAACGTGCAATAAATGATGTGCTTTTTCAGACATAGGTTCACCCAAAAAATCCTCGTATATTTTTTTAATTTCAGGATTGTCATGGGAAAAGCGCAATTTTTTTCCTTTATCAATGCTGTATAATTTAGGTGCTCTTACGCCTGCCATTTCTATGCCGTCCCAAACAGGCTGACCGCCACCGCCTACACATCCCCCGGGACACGCCATCACTTCTACGAAGTCGTAAACAGCTTTTCCACTGATAATATCCTCCATCATGCTCCCGGCATTTTTGAGTCCGCTCACGGTGCAGGTTCTTAGTGATACTCCGTTCACCTTATAAGTAACCTCTCTTCTTCCCCCTTCTCCGCGGACCTCCTTAAACTGATCCGGTTGCGGATTCGCACCATTAATTACAGCTACTGCCGTGCGCAGTGCTGCCTCCATCACACCTCCGGTTACCCCGAAAATAGTCGCTGCGCCGCTGCTTTCTCCAAGCGGAGAATCAAACGATTTTTCCTCTAAAAGCTGTGGCACTATATGCTCTGCTTTTAACAATCTTACCATTTCTCTTGTAGTCAGCACAATATCAACATCCGGTCCGGTTCCCGTCACATCCATGCCCGGAATTTCTGCCTCCCCCTTCTTAGCAATACAGGGCATAATGGAAATACAACAAATTTTATCAGGTGTTACCCCTATTTTTTCAGCCAAATACGTTTTTGCAACAGCTCCGAACATCTGCTGGGGAGACTTCGCACTGGAAAGCTGCTTAACATACCCGGGATATCTGGTTTTTAAAAATTTTACCCATGCAGGGCAGCAGGACGTAAACATCGGGAGCCCCGTTTCTTTTATATCTGCCAGTCTTTTTAATAATTCATGACCTTCTTCCATAATGGTAAGGTCTGCTGAAAAATCAGTATCAAATACATAATCAAACCCAACCTGTTTTAATGCTGCCACCATACGTCCTTCTGTTGCCATTTCTTTAGGCATATCTATATTTTCTGCCCATGCGCTTCTGACAGCCGGTGCCACCTGAACTACTGTGATTTTATTGGGGTCAGCCAATGCTTTAAACACCTCCGGCACATCATTTCTTTCCCTTAGTGCACCGGTAGGGCAATGTGTCACACACTGTCCGCAGGTACTGCAATCCGATTCTTCAATGCATTTATTTTGTGCCACATCAACGGTTGTTCTTGATCCGGTATTCTGTACATCCCAGATATGCAGATCCTGTATTTTGTCGCACACTTGCACGCAGCGCATACATTTAATACATTTACCCGCATCCTTTATAAAAGGAAAATAATGATTCCACGGGGCATCCGGCACCTCCTTCTTATATGGAATTTCTATAATACCCAAATCATTTGCAATTTTTTGCAGATTACAGTTTCCGCTTCTGACACAGGTCGCACAACTACAATCATGTTGCGACAAAATCAATTCCACATTGGTCCTTCTGACACTGCGTACCTTAGGTGAATTTGTAAAAAGCACCATTCCCTCTTCCACCGGATTATTGCAAGCTGTAATCAGCTTCATTTTACCCTGCATTTCCACAACACAAACCTTACAGGCACCAATTTCATTGATTCCCTCTAAATAGCATAGATGTGGAATCATGATTCCCACACCGGCAGCTGCCTTCATAATCGTTGTGCCCTCTAAAACACAGACACTTCTTCCGTCAATTGTTAAATTTACCATATAGCAGCCCTTCCTCCTTTCAGGTTTCCGTAACCGAAATGATCACACCTCAGACATCTGCCTGCTTCCTGCGATGCTTCCTGTTTGGTCATCGAGCATTCAATCGCATCAAAATCACTTTTTCTGATACCCGCTTCTCTTTCTTTTAAACTAATTCTTCCGCAAGGGGTCTTATCCTCATATTTCACCTGCGGAATTTCCACATCGCAGGATATAATATGATGATATCCCAAATATTCGTCAATATTTGCTGCCGCTACTTTTCCGGCAGCTATTGCTCTGATTACGGTTGCAGGTCCTGTCACACAATCTCCTCCGGCAAACACTCCGGGAATATCTCTTAAGCCACTTTCACTTTTGGCATCCAGTGCCCCACGTTTTACCGGAATTCCTGACTCTTCAAAATGTCTTGATTCAATCCCTTGTCCGATTGCCACAATTACTATATCACAGGGAATTCTCAAAAGCTCCACTTCAGCACGCACAGTCCTTGCTCTGCCCCATGCATCAATCGGTCCAATCATCTGCGGTTCTACCCAGATAGCCGTCACGTTACCATTTTCATCAGCTTCTATTTTGTGCGGTGCCTTTAAACTGTAAAGTTCTGCACCTTCCGCAATGGCACCCTCTACCTCTTCCGGCAATGCTGTCATATCATCCTGTCTTCTTCGATAAGCAATTCCCACACTGAAAGCCCCCAGACGGATTGCAGAACGGGTACAGTCCATCGCCACATTGCCGCCACCTACAACTACCACTCGCTTTCCCGAAAAATCAGGTGGTGTATCATCACCAATATTTCGCAGCAGCTCAACCGCTGACATGACACCTTTTGATTTTTCGCCTTCAATACCGATTTTCTTGTCAGTATGTGCACCAATCGCAATATAAACAGCATCATATTCTTCTCTTAATTTTTCTAAAGATATATCATCTTTTTCATTTCCTACTTTCACACCGGTATGTACTTCTACTCCCGTAGAAAGAATTGCTTCAATATCCTCATTCAACCTTTCTCTTGGAAAACGGTAATTAGGAATACCATATCGAAGCATACCGCCAAGCTTGTTTTTTTCTTCAAAAACCACTGCATGATGCCCCATAAGTTCCAGATAATAAGCTGCAGAAAGACCACCGGGTCCGCCTCCTACGATGGCAATTTTCTTACCTGTGCTTTCTGCTTTTTCGGGAACCGGTACCGTATTGGCCCTTGCCTGATCTACCGCCATTTTCTTTAATCCTCTTATATTTACGGAACTGTCAATCATATTTCTGCGGCATCGTGCCTCACACGGATGTTCACAAATCAAAGCACAAGCTGTGGGAAACGGATTGTCCTTACGAATCAGTTTCACAGCATCTGCATAACGTTCTTCTCCTACAAGTGCAATATATCCCGGAATATCCACACCTGCCGGGCACAATGCCACACAGGGAACCGGCTGTGTGATGGAATAGGAACATTTGCCGTGTTCAATGTGATACAGGTAATCCTCTCTAAACCCCTCCAAGCCGGCAAGCACCATATGTGCAGCCTCATAACCGATGGCACAATCCGCTGAATCAGTTATATTGTTAGCTGTTGTTTCAATCAGTTCCAATGTTCTTAAATCGGCACGATTTTCAAGTACATCCTCCAGCAAATTTGCAAGCTGTGCAAGTCCCACACGACAGGGAATGCATTTACCACATGTCTGTGCATGACATGTTTTCAAAAAAGACAACTGTAAATCAATGGGACAAAGCCCCGGAGGGCTTGCAACAATATGCCGTTCCAAATCTTTATAAAGCCGCTCTACTGTCAACTGTGCTTTATTAGGTGTGCTGATTTTCAATCTGCTCATTATAATGTAACTCCCTTCTTAAAAATGGCCATGTCATGGTAACCTGCTTCTTCGCTACAAACTTTTTCCCCGGAAGCGACAGAAAGGACATAGGCAAACAGCTCTTCTAATGTCTGTTCCATGGATTTCCCTTCTATCAGTACACCGGCATTAAAATCAATCCAATTAGATTTCTTATTTGCCAGTTTTGAATTACTTGAAATCTTGATTGTCGGTACGGGCGAAGCAAACGGTGTTCCTCTACCTGTAGTAAACAGTATCATTTGGGCCCCACTTGCTGCAAGTGCGGTTGCTGCTACCATATCATTGCCGGGTGCGCTAAGCAGATTTAATCCTGTTTTTTTGACAGTTTCTCCGTAGTGTAACACATCTCTTACCCTTGTGCTTCCTGATTTTTGTATGCATCCAAGTGATTTATCCTCCAACGTGGAAATACCGCCTTTTTTGTTGCCCGGAGAGGGATTTTCATATATAGTCTGATTGTGACTCCTATAATAATTTTTAAAATTATTAATAAGTGCAACTGTCTTATCAAAAACCTCTTTATTTTCACATCTGTTCATCAAAAGGGTTTCTGCACCGAACATTTCCGGAACTTCTGTCAGAATGGTGCTCCCCCCTGCTCCAATTAACATATCTGAGAATTTTCCCACAAGAGGGTTAGCCGTAATTCCGGAAAATCCATCACTTCCTCCACACTTAAGCCCCACAATTAACTGAGAGGCACTGATGGGAACCCGTTTTCTTTTGGAGGCATATGCAATCAGTTCTTTTACAAGCTCCACACCTTCTTCTATTTCATCATCAGACTCCTGACAAACAAGGAACTTTACCCTCTCTTCGTCATAATTTTCAATATACGTCTTTAGAACATCAATATTGCTGTTTTCACAGCCAAGACCTACCACCAGGACGCCTCCTGCATTTGGATGATTAATCAGATCTGCCAAAATACGCCTGGTATTTTCCTGGTCCTCCCCCATCTGGGAGCAACCATAAGGGTGTGAGAAAGCTATCACCGCTTCTACGCTTCCCTTTATCAGTGCATTTGCTCTTTTTTCAATAGCGCCTGCCACATGATTGACACAACCTACTGTTGGTACAATCCATATTTCATTTCTGATACCGGCCTTTCCGTCTTTTCTTTCAAATCCATCAAAAAAGGTTTCCCTGTTCTTCGGTATTTTAATCTCTGCCGGTTCATATGTATATGTCAGTTCTTCTCCCAGTCCCGTCTTAACATTATGTAAATGAATCCAGTCGCCTTTTTTTATCTTTTCTTTCGCTCTGCCGATAGGATTTCCATACTTGATAATTGCTTCACCTTCATTAATATCACGGATCGCCATTTTGTGTCCTGCCGGAATATCCATATTAGCGACAATTTCATCATCATTTATACTGACCGCTTTACCTTTTTCAATAACGCTGACAGCCACAACAACATTATCATCTTCATGAATTTTGAAAACCTGCATCTGACAACTCCTTCCTCATCCCGTTTAATGCAATTTGATCAAGATAACCGGAAACCGCTTCGACAAGCCCGTCAATTCGTGTCAGATCTTGTCCAAAAAACTCTTCCATACTCAGAAACTTCTGTGTAAGTTCTTTGGAATCCTTCTCGCTGTTTAACGCAAAAAATGTAAGGACCTCTCTCTCATCCATAATATAGTATTCCTGCCCGTTTCTATGACCGATTAAAACGTTATTTCTTATCTCTGTTCCTTTGTAAAATGCCATAAGGGCAGCTAATGAAAACGTAAGATTCTCAGGCAGTTTTCCTCTAAGCTCTATATAATCCAAAAAACTTGGCAGGCACCTTGCTTTCCACTTGGATACCGAATTTAATGAAATGGCTGACAAGGCATGCTTTATATATGGATTTCTAAATCTGGTAAGTACATCTTCCGCAAAATCCGTCAGTTCTTTCTTAGGCAATGTCAAAGTAGGAATCACTTCATCAAATATGGTTTTTCTGATAAAACGATATACGATTTCGTCTTCCATGGATTCAAGTACCATATCGTTACCTGCAAGGAAAGATGCTAATACAAAAGAAGTATGTGCACCGTTTAAAATACGGACCTTTCTCTTTTTGTAAGGTTTATGGTCATCTGTATAAATAACGGGAAGTCCTGCTTTATCAAGTGGAAATTCATTGCTGATATCCTTGGGGCTTTCTATGACCCAAAGAGCATATGGTTCTCCTGTTACAATAAGTTCATCCCTATACCCCCACTCTTTAAAACGCTCTCCGGCCTCTTCTTTGGGAAAGCCTGTAATGATTCTGTCCACCAGGGTAGAACAGAAAATGCATGCTTCATTCAGCCATATTGTAAACCCTTCTTCCAAATTCCAGTTATCAGCCTGTTTTTCCACACATTCTTTTAAACGAATTCCATTATCGTCCATCAACTCTACCGGTAACATCACAAGTCCCTTGTCCATGGCACCGTCAAAGTATCTATACCTTTCGTACAAAAATTTAGTCAGTTTTCCCGGAAAGCTTTCGGGGGGAGTCATCTCCAGTCTGTCAGATGCATCATATACAATTCCGGCTTCCGTCGTGTTAGAAACAATATATCTTAATGTATCCAATTTTGCGTATTCGCTGTACTTTTCGTAATCCCGGTATGCCGATACGGCATCAGCAACACTTGTAATAATCCTATTCTGCACGGTAGCCTTTCCATCTACAATTCCTCGCAGTGAAACGGTATAGAGACAATCCTGTTCATGAAAGCTGTCTAATGTTCCTGATTTTCGCGGTTTAACCAATACGATATTTCCATCAAAGCAGCCCTTCTCATTCGCAATATCTATCATATAATCTGCGAATCCTCTTAAGAAATTACCTTCACCAAACTGTAACACTTTAACAGCTCTTTCTTTTTTTCTTACATTTTTCTTTGACAAGCGTTCCATTCCATTTCCTCCTTCCGGCAAATTACTGCTACACTTTTATGTAAGTGCTTACATTTTTGATTTTACAACCATTTCATGCATAAGTCAATAATATTCTCCTTGTTTTTTATCTGATATTATTGTATAATAAAATTAATTTTTATGTAAACAATTACACAGCAATGACTTTACGGGAGGGAGTACAAATACATGACAATTTATGATGTATCAAAGCAAGCCGGTGTTTCTATTGCAACTGTTTCCCGTGTGCTAAATAACAGTACTAATGTCAATCCGAAAACCAGAAAGAAGGTGTTAGAAGTCATTGAGCAGTGTGGCTACACCCCCAACGCTTTTGCAAGAGGTCTTGGATTAAATACCATGAATACTGTCGGTATTCTCTGTGCTGATTCCTCTGATATTTATTTGGCAAAGGCTGTTTATCACATAGAGCGCAATCTGCGTGCCGGCGGCTATCGTTCCGTCCTATGCTGTACAGGTTATGACCTTGAAAACAAAAAATCTTCTCTCTCCCACCTGTTAGATCAGCGCGTAGACAGCGTCATTATGGCAGGTTCCAATTTTATTGAAGCACAATCCGGAGACAATCAGTACATCCGGGATGCCGCGTTGCAGATTCCCATTATGCTTCTTAATGCAGATCTTGATTGTCCAAATGTTTATTGCACTATGTGTGATGACTATAAATCCATGCAGGATGTCACTTTAACCCTGTTAAACAATGGCATAACCGACATTCTCTATTTGTATAATTCCGATTCCTACAGCGGCATGAAAAAATTAGCAGGTTACCAGTCAGCTTATGTTATGAAGGATTTATCTTTAAATAAACAATATCAGCAGTTTTTTTCCGGTGGTCATGAAGACATTGACGCTGTCTGTGAATTTTTAAACCGGCTTCATAAGCAAGGGCTTAATTTTCATGCAGTGGTTGCCGCTGAAGATATGCTTGCAGCCGGGGCCATCAAATATGCCCGGTCAAACAATTTGTCCGTTCCGGAAGATTTGTCCGTCATAGGGTATAACAATTCTATTTTAGCTATTTGCAGTGAGCCGGAAATCACTTCCGTTGATAATCATCTTGAGGCACTGTGTTCCCAGCTTGTCAAAACCTGCATCAATATATTAAACGGAAAAGACATGCCGCAAAAAACTATCTTTTCCGGCGAACTGGTACATCGTGCCAGCACCAATTTATTGTGTTAATCTTTAATAAAAATATATTATTTAAGGAGGAAATTTTTATGAAAGCATTTATGGATAAGGATTTCTTATTATCCACCCCTACTGCACAGACTCTTTATCACGAGTATGCAGAAAAAGCACCCATTTTGGATTATCACTGTCACATTAATCCCAGAGAAATTGCCGAAGATCGCAGATTCGACAATATCACTCAGGTCTGGCTGGGCGGTGACCATTACAAATGGCGTTTCATGCGCTCTTGCGGTGTAGAAGAACGTTACATTACCGGAGATGCTTCTGACAAAGAAAAATTTTTTAAATGGGCTGAGGTTCTCGGTAAAGCTATCGGCAATCCACTTTATCACTGGAGCCATTTGGAATTACAAAGATATTTCGGTTACAACGGTGCTTTAAACAAAAACACAGCAGAAGAAGTTTGGAATCTGTGTAATGCAAAGTTAGCAGAGCCTTCCATGAGTGCACGCAACTTAATTAAACAATCAAATGTAACATTAGTTTGTACAACAGATGATCCTATTGATTCTTTGGAATGGCATGCTATGATTGCTGCAGATGACAGCTTTGATGTGCAGGTTCTTCCTGCATGGCGTCCTGATAAGGCTATGAATATTGAAAAACCTGATTATTTAGATTACCTTGCTAAACTCTCTGAAGTAAGCGGCATTAAGGTTGATTCCTTCGCATCCATGAAAAAAGCCCTTGCTAACCGTATGGACTTCTTTGCTTCAAGAGGATGTAACGTTTCCGATCACGGTTTGGAATTTGTAATGTACTATCCTGCTTCCGACGAAGAAGTAGAAGCAATTTTAGCAAAGCGTCTTGCAGGCGAAACTCTTACGAAAGATGAAGAACTGGCTTTTAAGACCGCCTTTATGATATTTGTCGGCAAAGAATACTGCAAACGGGATTGGGTAATGCAGCTTCACTATGGTTGTAAAAGAGATAATAACAGGCTTATGTATGCAAAACTCGGTCCCGATACAGGTTTTGACTGCATCAGCAATTATACTCCTTCTGCACAGTTAGCTGACTTCCTGAATGCATTGGTTCAAACTGATGAACTACCCAAAACCATTCTTTACAGCCTGAATCCTAACGACAATCAGGCAATCGGTACTATTTTAGGATGTTTTCAGGATTCTACCGCAGTTGCTAAAATTCAGCAGGGAAGTGCCTGGTGGTTTAACGATCACAAAGTAGGTATGCAGGATCAGATGCTTTCCCTTGCAAATTTAGGTAATTTATCCGGATTTGTAGGAATGCTTACCGACTCCAGAAGCTTCCTCTCCTACACAAGACATGAATATTTCCGTCGTATTATGTGTAATTTAATTGGTAATTTAGTTGAAAACGGAGAATTCCCGGCAGATATGGAAATCCTCTCCGAAATCGTAACTGACATATCTTACAACAATGCTGTAAGATACTTCAAATTCGATTTAGAAGAGGCTTAAATCCAAAAAGGATGACAAAATCGTTATCGGACAATTTGATTTCTTCCGTTATTTTTGCCATGATATAATTTTTTATCTGCACAACATATTAATGAATCTATATCGTCCGTATTGCCCCTTGAAATACCAAAGGTCATAGTAATACGGACGATTTGTTCATTGTAAACTATTTCTTTTTCTTTTATTTCATCCAGTATTGCTGCAAGTTTGCATATAGCATTTTCTTCGTTTCCATCCTTAAAGACAAGTAAAAACTCTTCTCCACCCCATCTTGCTGCAAATCCTTCTCCGTACATAGCCTTTTTCATAATGTTTGCCACTTCTGCAAGTACAAGATCACCACACTCATGACCATATGTATCATTCACACGTTTAAAATGATCTACATCTCCGATGGCTATGCAGAAATCAACATTTTTTTCCACTTTATCCCTTTGTATTTCAAGCAGCTTCTTTTCTCCGTATCTTCGGTTGAACAAACCGGTCAGGGCGTCCTTTTCTACCAGCTCTATCAAAGCTTTCTGCATATTAACCGCATACCTGCCCATATCCCCAAGCTCATCATCTCTTTTTGCTACTTCATAATCAAGACTGTCTGCCAGATTGCCGTTTGCAACCTTTTCAAGAAATTTTTCAATTTTCTTAATCGCTCTTATCAGCTTCTTTGCAAACTGAATCGTAATAAGTCCCGTCACAAGCATTGCCAGCAAACCAATGCCAACGATTGGAAAAACAGAATCCATAACACTGTTGTAGACATCCTCTGTCGGTTTCGCAACAAAAAGCATACCAATTATAGTTTTATCAGAATTAACAATTGGCACATAATAAGCAAAATATTCTTTTGTGCCAATTGTTACACTGGGATAAAAGACCGGTTTTTTTCCGACTAATACATCACGCGTAACTATAGCATTGACTTTTGTTCCAACCAGCCTTGTCCCTTTTTCATCATATAATGTTGTTATCACTCTGGTATCCTGATAAAAAAAAGTAATATCCGTACCTGTTTCTGCTTTAATCGTATCAATAATGGAAAAGTCTCCGTTTATACGGTGTTCACCTTTCAGCATGTAAAATTCACCATTCTGTGTTGCCACTGAATAATCGCCGGGATACAGATGATCATATAAGGTCAATATTGTCGTGCTTAAATCCATCAGTCCCTGCTTTACCTCTTTGTTCAGTGCTTCCACCATGCTGTGAGTACTAAAAAACATAATTCCCAGTGCCAGCAAAAAAAGAGGAACAATTGTCATACTAAGCAGTTTTCCATATAAACTATTCTTTCCTTCACCTTTCTCCATCCAATCCCCCCACAGTTTTTTAGCGGTTCTCATTTAAATATATCTGAGCCCTGCTCTGAATAATGGATGCCACCTCTTGTGCACTCTTCTGTCCGGCAAAATACGGTGCCGTTTCTTCTTCAATAATCTGCATCAGATCTTCATCATAGCTATATACATCAGTAATACTGCATATCTCCTTTTTCAATTGTTCTGCTTCCTCTGCTGACATGGGAGCAAGTTCTATTTCCATTTCCTGCATATAATATATATCCGGTGCTTCAACTTCATTTCCATTTTCATCCGTATAAGTAGAAATTTGGGTTGCTTCCTCTGCCATCGCATCCAAACGTTTGATACTGATTGGCAATGCATAGCTGATATTATCCTGATATTCATCTGTCAAAAAATATTTCAGAAACTCATATGCTCCCTCTTTGTTTTTCGACTTTGCCGACATGGCAAACTGTATATTTGCCAATATGGCAGAGCCATCACCATCCGTTGTTGGATATCCTATCATGGTAACCGGCTCACCAAAAGTTCCTTTTTCCATATAATTATAACTATCAAAATCATAAATGGTAGTTTCCCTGCACAGGACTTTACCCTCACGCCACATGCTTTCATACTTCATCCAATAGTCATCCGCATAAGTAGTGTCATCAATTTCATTTGGAAAACGCATTGCAAATTCCAGCAACTCAACAAAACCGTCAGAATCAAAGTTACACTTTCCTGTTTCCTTTTCCACAAATGCATTCCCCATACTGATGCAACTCATCAAGATATTACTTCTTGTTGTATATGTCAAAAACTCCGTTTTCTCCGGCTTTGCTTCAATAATCTTGGTTGCCTCCGGTATAGTCCAGCCTCTTTCCACTCCTACATCCGAACTTTTTGCTACCAATGTACTAATCATAAAAGAAGGAACTAATCTGTACATTTTACCATCAGAAGAAAATGCTTCTATTATATTAGGTAAATAATCATCCATATCAATTTCTTTATCTGCATCTATGTATGGTTTCAAATCCTCAAATAAACCTTTTGCTATATAACTGTCAATCGGCATATTTGAACTTATCAGTAAAATATCAGGTACCTTCCCCGATATAATATCTGCATTTAATCTGTTGATACCGGCCATATAATCATTTTCTGTACCATACAGGGAAGAATAGTCCTGAATACTAATCCTATATGTTTCACTGTTTTTATTAAAATTAACAACTGCAGTTCTGACTTCCCAGTTCATACCGTCGCAAGCCAGTGTCAGACCGATTTTGTCTTTCACATCAGCAGGATTCACTTTTGTAAATCTGCCCTGACACATATTTCCTGTTTCCATGTCATCATAAGTAGCAAAAAATTCTGTTTCACTAATAGGTATCACATTAAATACGCTGTATATCCCCAAGTCAGAATCTATGTAATTCATCAACTGCGTCTTATCCTCATCTCCAATATTGTACCCATAAACGCCATAAGAATTAACCAGATACAAGTCATAACCAATTCCCGGATATACCGAATATTCATACGACGTTCCCGGCAGCTTTGTTTTATTAGCACATGTTCCCTTCTCCAAATCCACATAAGCCACATAAAGTCCTGTATCCTCATAAATCAGTGCAGCTATCTTACCGTTTTCAAGAACATATAAATTCGTTGTCTCAAAGTTTTCTTCCCCTGCCGTTTTTACTATCGTTACAACATTTCCTTTTTCATCAAATTTGACATAATTGCCTATCATATTAACATATACATATCCGTCTTTGAGCAATATATCGCCGGTATAAAAATAATCTACGTTGACTAAGGCCTCCAATTCGGGCATGGAATTTAATTCAATACAAAAAACTTCTTTCCCCTGCTCAGTCATTTTTACAAGGTAATATACATCTTTGTACTCCCCGTTTTCGTCCGGTTCCACGCTATATACATTTTTGACAGCATAGATATATCCGTTCCCATCTGCACATATATTATTTAAGCTTTCATTTTCTCCTATAGACAATTGTACCTTCTCTTTCACTGCCCCGTCAAAATCAAGTATCCAAAAATCGATTACCGGATTTTCTTGGAAGTAATCATAGGCAAAAGCATACAACCGCTCTCCCCCTTTAATCATTGTAAAAGAGTTTTCTTCTCCCTCTAAAAGCTTTAACTTTTCCACACGATATATATAATCTTTGGAAGCTGCCTGTTTTTTTCCATCATCCCTTTCTCCACATCCTGTAAGCATTATTGTTAGCACTAAAACAAAGCTGAAAAAAGCAACCTTACTTTTTATCAATTTCATAAACTTACTCATCCCTTTTCTCCCTATAACAATAAATGTAACACTCATAATAACTATTGCTATCACCAAAAACAAAAACCGGAGCAGTAAAAAAAATGCAATCACATCTTCATATCCTCTTGCCACATTTTCCCAATAAGGATATTCTACTGCTTGATTCTGCATAGAACGGATTCCAAAATCCAGAATCACACGGATTAATGCCTCTACGGAATATCTGGCAGAATTTTCTATTACTGTCATTTCTTCTTCACTAAATCCAAATTTTTCTTTTACCGTATTATATACAAATCCTTTTACCGGATTAGGCGAAACCAGCTCATAAGTACTGATGCCTTCTCCCGTACCATATTGTGATAAAGTTTCATAAGACACAAAAATAATCGTCTCATCCAAACCGGCCGCTTCAAAAAAATGTCCTTCCTCTCTCTTGAAAACACCGGCAATATAATGGGGCACTCCCCCTATGGTAACGCTCATCCCCGCAATATTGTCAGACCCAAACAGTCTCCACGCAGCATCTTCATCCAATAGAACGGAATCCTTCATTAAATCATTGCCCGAAAAATAACTGCCGTCTAAAAGCGTTAGGGGATGAAAGAAAAAAAAGTCGCCCCCGATTCCTATTGCATCCGTCTCTAAGGTTGCCTGCCCGCTTACAACCGTAATTTCACCTTGTGCACTATAGGCATCCACATACAGTCTGCTGCTTTGGTTTTCTTCAAAAACAGCTGCTTCCTGCATCGCGGCAGACAATTGATTTTGAAAACTTTTTATTTGGAATTCATCCACTTGCGTACCCTTTGAAAAGAAACAACTTACCTGGGCTGCTCCCCCCTTGAGTGCCCAGCGCATGGCAGCCTGTTGGTCAGTCACTCCGGCAATCATATGATTACTGATTCCTGTTATGATACCATAAAAAACAAGGCAAATGATTGCTGTCAGCACCGATACCTTCTGCCACAAAGATAAACAACCAAAAAACTCCTTTACTTTTGCCACCCTGCTCTCCTTTTATGCTTCATTTAATCTTACCTGGGTTCCTGCCTCTACAGGCTTTGTTGATGTAGTAATTACATATTCATATCCATAAAGCCCCGCTGATACGGCTGTATTATTATCATCCGATGCAAGCACCTCCACATCTACTCTGGTTGCCATATACCTGTTACCTAAAGGACTGTTTTTGGATTCCACAATCAGAATAAACTTACCGTTACTGTCTTCCCTAACAGCACTGTTTGGTACCACAAATTCATATTCAGTGCTTCTTTGTCCTACCGAAATATTAAGTGCCTGCCCCTGCTGAATACTGTTTCCCGTTACGTCAAACACCAAAAGCTTTTTCTGACCCGCACTTTCAGGATCCGGCTTAATAGCAGACAAAATTATCTGTACATCATCATAATACCAAGCATTCTGAAGTTCTGCCGTATCCCCTAGCTGTACTTTTTTGGCCTGTTCATTGGTAACGGAAAAGCTTACAGTAAATCCCTTCCCTTCCACCTGAATCACCGCAGCCGCCTGTTCCGGTTCGGTTGTTTCTCCAGCTACATAGGAAAGAGAGAGCACTGTACCTGCTACAGGTGCTTTAATTGCTGCTCCCGCAGAATTTGCCTCCAATCTGGCAATTTCTTCCTTCTTTTTTTCCAAATCACTGCCCGCCTTTGCAAGATCCAGCTCTGCATTAATATCAGCCGCCATTTCTGTCTGTTCTTCCTTCAGCAAATCATATACTGCCTGCGCATTTTTCAATGCCGCCTCAGCATTCAAGACTTTGTTCTGATAAGCTACCGAAGACTGCTTATTCGCGCTTGTAATTTCTGTTATATTTTGGTTTGCAGCATCCAATTTTTCCTGTGCCTCTTTCACACTGTCAGAAGATGATACCGTAATAGCATTCACTTCAGCAAGTTTTGCCTGTAATCCCGTCAATTGATTCTTTAAACCGGTAAGTTGGCCTTGCCTGTTTTGACCATCTCCATATTCCTTAAGTGTAACTGCAATATGATTCAGTTCATCAACTGCTACCCGATACTCACCATATTTAGCTTCACATTCTTTTTGCTGATCCGAACTTACGCCTATATTTTCCCAATCAATATCGTTGTACCATCTTTTAACCTCTTCCTCTGAACTTGTATCCGCGATTGATGTCCCCGACAAAGTCGGCATACTAAGTGTACATAGTGCTGTCAGTTTAGTCTTTACCTTATTAAGCGCATTCTGATAGGCTGTATCGCCACTCCCAGTTCCTCCTGATACACCGGTCATAGATTGGGCATTGGAAATAAGCATCTCTAAATCCGCTATCTGATTTTGTAATTCTGTTATTTCTGCATTCAGTTCTGCTATTCTCTTTTCCTTTTTCTTTTCAAAAGACGCCTGTGCATTTGCAAGCTCCGTAGTAGCCTGTGCTTTATCAAGTTCATCTTCTTCCGTAGCAACACTTGCCTCATTAGTGCTGACAGAACTTTGTAAGGTAATGGCATTTAATGCATTCTGACACTCCCTTACTCTTGCCTCGGCTGCCTGCAGACGATTCTGCATATCAGTTACCTTTGCCTGATATGTTGCAAACGAATCCGTTTTTCCGCTTGCCACTTTATGAATTACTTCAGAAGATACCGTACCGCCGAACAATCCCTTCATGTAAGTAAGTTCCAGTTCCTCAAGCTCCATCCTTGCTTTTTCAAGCTCATCGCTTTCTGCATCCTCCAAATAATAAATAATCTGGTCTTTTTCTACAAAATCTCCTTGGGAAACCGCTACACCTGAAATTACCCGTGATTCTTTTACTATAACATTATATGGATCTGTCGCTTCAACATTCCCTGTTCCTCTTACCTTTGCCGTAATGGTTCCCGGCTGTACATACTGTGTTGCCACCTCCGGTAATGAATAATTCATAATTGTATTGGAAAAAAAGGTAAGCACAAGCATAACTGTCAAAAAAATAATTGCTGCATTCTTTACCCATTCTCTTCTCTTAGATGTTGTATTTTCATTCATCCGGATATTCACACCTTTCTCAAAACAAAAATCTTTGGTTCCTTCTAACCTTTTATTCCTCCCTGATAGGTAATTCCCTCTATCAGATAATCCTCACCATATAAAAAAACCAAAAGAGGAGGTACCATGTAAATGGTAGCAACTGCAAATGCGAGTCCCACTTCTCCCTCGTTAATCCTTGAAAGGAAAACCGAAAGAGGATGTTTTTGCACATCTGCCAAAAGAATCAGAGGTTGCTCCACCATATTCCAATAATCAATAAAAATTAAAATTGCAACAGAGCATAACGCACCTTTGCACAGTGGCATACATACATGTCGAAATATCTGCCATTCTCCTGCTCCGTCAATCTGTGCTGCCTCCATGACCGATGCCGGAATACGTCGCATATATTTTGTAAGCAGAAACACTGCAAATGGAGAAAAAATCCCGGGAAGCCAAATTGCCCATCTTGTATCTAATATATGCAACCAGTCAGATACCAGATAATTGGGAACAAGCGTAACCTGATAGGGCATCAGCATCAAAATGATATACAAAAAGAAAATCATTCCTTTCATCTTACCTCTGTATCTGGTAAACCCATAAGAAGCACCTGATGCAACAAGCAGCTGAAATACCAATATCGGCACAACTAACAAAACAGAATTCCAAAACTTAAACAAATAATCCGGACTTTTGAGAAGTACCGTAATATACTGACTAAAGGATACCATATCGGGAATAAATTTTAAATTGACTTTTTCTGCTATAAATGTTTTGCCTCCGGTATCCGTTGTTGCAAATACCTGTCCGTAATTTGCCGAAATTTCTGATGCCGACATAAAAGAATTGGATATGGTAAGCACAATAGGCATCAAAAACAGAAAGGCAAAACTGCCCGCAACCATTGTGGCAAAAAAACGTCTGATACTACGACTTTTCTGTTTTCTTTTTATTTTTTTTTGATAACTGAAACCTGCAACTGTCTTCATCCTTCCACGTCCTTTCCAAAATAATTTTCGGTCAGGAACAGGACGCCGATTATCGCTACCATAACAACCGACATCATGATAGCTGCCGCTGACAATTTCTGATAATCAAGCTGTGTAAATGCATTGTTCATAAAATGTTGCATCATGTATATTGTATCATACGGATAATTGCCTGTTAACAAATAGATTTCCCTAAATACCTTAAACGAATTTATCAGGGACATAATCGTCACAAACAAAATTGTGGAAGAGAGGTATCGTATCTTAATGTGCCAAAACACCTGACGGGGGGTTGCGCTCTCCAACACTGCGACCTCTATAATGTCTTTTGGTATACTGCTCAGTGCAGCCATAAATAAAATCATATTGTAGCCCAAATTTTTCCACAAAAACAGGATAATAATAACAATCTGTGCATGATCTGACTTCAACCAGTCTATTTTGTCTGTTCCAAATACAGCCATGGCATCATTTATCATTCCATTATAATGAAACAGCACCTGCCAAATAAGTACCACAGAAGCTATCGGCACCATCATGGGACTTAAGAAAAAAGTTCTGAACTGGCTTTTGAAAGGAATTTTACTATCAAGCAGCATAGCAAGCAAAAGCGATAAAATTACTGCAAGAGGCACCGCTGTCAACGAGAACCTGATAGTATTTGAGGCAGCCTGTCGAAAAGCAGCATTGCTAAAAACTCTTATATAATTTTCTAAAAAGACAAACCGGTGACTGATGGGATTATCAACCACAGAATAATAAATCACAACAAAAAAAGGTAATACAAAGAACACCAGTACACCGAAAAGGCTCGGAAAAAGAAATGCCCACGAAACGGCCTTTCCTTTTCCGTCTCTTGCGTTTGCTTTCGTTGTCTTCCTTTTCTTTTCACTTAAATTTCCTTTTCTTTTCAGAAAGTACATGTCCTCTTCCATCCATTTCATTCATGTCTCTTGGTGTGCCACCGGCCTTCTTATGAATTTTCATTTACATAAATCTGTATTCTGTTCTGAATAACACGAACCGTATCCCCGACAGATTTCTGTCCTTGAAAGAAGGCTTGCGTCTCCTCCGTAATGATATGAATCAGTTCCTCATTTACTCTTCCCGCTATTTTTTCGGCAGATGTAAGGATGTTTCTTACCGCATCAACCTCTGTACTTGTTGCAGCATAAATATCCATTTGAAAATCATCATATCCCCACGTGGTTTTTGGATTTTCTATCTGCTTACCGTTTATATCATAATAATCCGGCGTCATATCATTCTCAAATTGTTTGTCAAGTGCTGATTTCTTAATGGGAAATCCCCATGTGTTATGTTTCTTTACCAAATTATTTTGATATTCCTCCGAAAGAAATATTTTTACAAACTCCCATGCTGCATCTTTCCGGTTCGATTGTGCGGAAATTGCAATACTGTCGTTTGCAGGCTGAATCAGATTTCCTTTTCTTTCACTGTTCGGATATCCGATAAAAGTAATCTTTTCCCCGAAAAGTCCTGTCATCATCTGATATTCCTGCACCGAGCTCACCTGCGTTTCCAAAACTAACAGGTTATCATTTCGTATTTGTTCGGAAATACCTTCCATCTCTTCCTTATAATCTGCCTCTTCCGGAAACTGTGCCGCAAACTCAAGTACTCTTATAAATTCTTCACTGTCAAAGAAACATTCTCCCGTCTCCCAGTTAATAAATTCATCAATATTGTTATACACACAATAATAGAAAACACTTGACCGGGTTCCGTAACAAAACACTTTTCCCACATCACTGTTTTCTGCCAGATTCAGCATTTCATCCAGTGTCCAGCCGGTTGCATCACCTACACGGGATGATTTAATTGCCGCCGAAGACACATAAAATTGTGGAATAATAGCATAGAGACTGTCCTTTATTTCATATGCACCCAAAACATTTTCAAGATACTCTGACTGTTGAATGCCATCCTTTTCCATGTAAGGGTATAAATCTTCAAATACGCCTTTTCCTGCATACCGTTCAAATTCAAGATTGGTAATATTGATAATATCCGGGCAATTTCCGCTTATAATATCATTGTTAAATTGTGAAACGGCAGCATCATAATCATCTGTCTGTAAATATTCTTTTACCGTAATCCGATATTGATCATTTGATTTATTAAAATCAATAATATCATTACGTATATCCTGATTCAGCCACAAAGTTCCATATACAAGTTCCTGCTTTACAGGTGCTTCAGAAACCGGTACTTTTTCCAGTAATACAACAGAATACTGCCACTTTTCACCATCATACTCCTGCAACATGGCAAAAAAACGGCCATCGCCAAGCTGCCCTGCCACATCCACATTATCGCTGTTGACATCCACGTCCAGCCATGTAAAAATTTCTTCTGACGTATCCGAATCAAAATCATAAGTAAACAAACTTCTTGCATCGCTCACAAGCAGACTTGTTTCAATTCCTTTATAATACATTTGATTATAGCTATTGTCGTTTTCTACAAGCTTTTCAGCTTTTACAGACTCCAAAAGTTTTTTTGTCTGTAAGTCAACCGGCTTAATCTGTATGCCTTCATCTCCCCACATTTTGGCAAACACGTTCCCTTCCTTCGTTGCAAAAAGGCCGTCTATCCAATCGTTTAATGTAATCTCTGCCATCTTATTGCCCTTTTGGTCTGTCACATAAATGCAAGTACTTCCGTCACTCATATAAAGATTACCGTCAGCATCCATAACAACATATTGCAGATAAAAACCTTCTGTTTCATCAAAAACAGAGTGGATGTCTGTCTTGCTGAGCAACTTTCCATCAGAAGCAGAAATCTCCCACAGCTCAGTATATTCCTCCATTTCTTCGTATCTCTGAATTACCAGCAACAGATTGCCTGCTTCATTCAAAATCATCTGTTGAACGGAAACATTCTGTAAAAAGTCAACGGCTGCTTCACAGTATGTTCCATCCCCGAGATGATACCCATACAAAACACATGTGCCTTCTTCTGTCTGCTCATTCCATGTATAACCCAACATATATAAAACATCATCTTTCTGTACAACATTCTGTATGTACTCTGATGTAATCTCAAGTTCTCTGTATTCCGAGATATAACAAAATTCCTTCTGCAATGTTTGCGCAGTTTGTGTGCTGCTTCCACCGCATCCCGTCACACCGGTTATTAATGTTCCCAATAGCAAAAATGTTACTATCCTTCTTATATTTTTTTTCATAAAAAACCTCATATCTTGTGTCCGATTTGTTATCACATACAAACTATAGCACAAGATATGAGGTAGTACAATGTTCTTTGTCTTAATTTTTTCTTAGCATTCCCTGTTAATTTTTGAAACTGTGAATAGGGGCCGGAATTCTGCCGCCTCTGTTTACAAAAGCATCACATGAAAACTGATTTACCGGCATAATAGGTGCATATCCTAAAAGACCGCCAAACTCTACTGTTTCACCCACACCCTTTCCTATGACCGGGATAATACGTACTGCAGTAGTTTTCTGGTTTACCATACCGATAGCCATTTCGTCTGCAATAATACCGGAAATGGTGGTTGCCTTGGTATCTCCGGGAATAGCAATCATATCAAGTCCTACAGAGCAAACGCAGGTCATCGCCTCTAATTTTTCTATTGTTAGTGCCCCCGCTTCCACCGCATTAATCATTCCCTGATCTTCACTCACAGGAATAAACGCGCCACTTAAGCCTCCCACATAAGACGATGCCATGACACCACCCTTTTTCACCTGATCGTTCAGCAGGGCAAGTGCCGCTGTTGTTCCCGGTGCACCGGCATATTCCAAACCGATTTCACAAAGAATATCTGCTACACTATCACCTATCGCAGGAGTAGGTGCAAGTGATAAATCCACAATTCCAAAAGGTACTCCCAGTCTTCTGGAAGCCTCCTGTGCTACCAGCTGTCCTACTCTGGTAACCTTAAATGCCGTTTTCTTGATAGTCTCGCAAAGTACTTCAAAGTTCTCACCACGCACTTTACTTAAAGCGGTCTTTACAACACCGGGACCGCTGACCCCAACATTAATAATCCTGTCAGCTTCCGTTACTCCATGGAACGCACCCGCCATAAACGGATTATCATCCGGTGCATTACAAAATACCACCAGTTTGGCACAACCGAGAGAATCTGTTTCCTTGGTGTATTCCGCAGTTTCTTTTACAATTTCACCCATAAGCTTTACGGCATCCATATTAATACCTGTCTTAGTGGAGCCTAAATTTACGGAACTACATACACGTTCCGTAGAAGAAAGTGCAAGCGGAATGGAACGAATCAAAAGTTCATCTGCAGGTGTCATTCCTTTAGATACCAACGCCGAATAGCCACCTATAAAATTTACTCCTACCTTGTGAGCTACCTGATCCAATGTTTTTGCTATGGAAGCAAAATCCTCTACGGTTTTACAGGCTGCACCACCAATTAATGCAATGGGTGTCACTGAAATTCTTTTATTCACAATGGGAATACCAAAATCCCTTGCAATTTTCTCGCCTGTTATCACAAGGTCTTTTGCTGCTTCATAAATCTTGTTGTATATTTTTTTATTTAATGTTTCAAGGTCAGAATCAATGCAGTCAAGAAGACTGATACCTAAGGTAATGGTACGAACATCCAGATTCTCCTTGGCAATCATTTCATTGGTTTCAACTACTTCAAATAAGTTAATCATGTTGTTTTTCTCCTACCTTAAATCCTATGCATCTTATCAAAAATTTCTTCCTTCTGGCACTGGATAACAACCCCGATTTTTTCTCCGAGTGTATGCAAATCCTCTGAAATTTCGCCAAAATGCTTGAGGGAATTATTGGTATCAACAATCATCATCATGTTAAAATATCCCTGTACAATTGTCTGGGAAATATCTTCAATATTAATTGCATTTTCTGCAAGATAAGTACACACCTTTGCAATGATACCCACTGTATCTTTTCCAACTACGGTAATAATCGTCTTGTTCATTTTTCTTTCCGCCAAATGCTGTCTGTCTTTGGCTTCCTCCCTGTAAAATAAATTATCTTATTGAGTATAACCGAAACCTTTTTTTTATGCAATATGTATTACCGGTGATACTTCATTTCTGCCTGCCACCTGCATGGGAATATCGTTCATTCCGATTTTTCTGTTTGCTTCTACCATTGCCATAGTGACTTCCACCCTTACCGCTTCATAAGCAAGCTCCGGCAGATTATTGTCTTTACTCAAATGCCCAAGTATCACAGCCTGCAATTTTTCATGAAGAATACGACTTAGAAGCTGCCCGGCTCTCTCATTTGACAAATGTCCCCTGTCTCCCAATATTCTCTGTTTCAACTGATAGGGATATGGACCTACCTGGAGCATTCGGACATCATGATTGGCCTCTAACAAAAGAGCATCCATTCCTTTTAACGATTCTACCGTATAATCATTGTAATTTCCAAGGTCTGTAACTATCCCTATTTTTTTCTTACCATGACTCATTCTGTATGCCACCGGTTCCGCCGCATCATGAGAAATTTTCATCGGATTACACTGCAAATCCTTAATCACTATCTTTTCGTCTGCACAAATCGGCTGAAACAAACCATCAGGTATCTCCCCTAAGGAAGTGCATTTCTTAATGGCTTCTATGGTTCCCTTTGTTGCATAAACCGGAATCTCATACTTTCTGCTTAACACTCCCAATCCTGCAATATGATCTGTATGTTCATGAGTAATAAAAATACCATCAATATCCCGCATGGATAAACCAAGTTCCTTTAATCCTGCTTCCGTTCTCTTTCCGCTGATTCCCACATCCACTAATATATGCGTGGAATCGGAACCCACATAAATACAGTTGCCGCTGCTACCGCTGGCAATACTGCAAAGTCTCATGTTACACCTCTCTATTCCTGCCAGTAAATTTCTATTATGTCACCATCATAAATTGTTTCCATATACTGTGCTGCTCTTCCATTCAGCGTCGTAACAATTCCCTTCCCCTTAGGTCTTGTTAAATCAAAATTGATGTTATCAAATACATCTACATAAACATAACTTTTCTTACCGCTAAGGCGAACCGGCTGCTTATTTACAATGACAATAATATCTTTCACGGTTTCTGTATCTTCCTGTGTTATTTCTTCCTTTGCCTGTACATCAGTATGTTCAGCTTTATTTTCCGTATCACCCGACACATTTTCAACGCCCTTTTCATCCATGTTTACCGCATATTGTGAACCCCCCATTGTCCATGCCACTGTAAAATTCTCATAAACAGGTGTTTCCCCAGACGCAAGTTCATTGTTTACATATAAATCCATATGGTTATCCAAAGCAATATCCATAAATTCCATCAACTGAGTTACCGTATAATAATTCAACATTTCTACGGCATCATTTTCCTTAATTTCATAATAATTGGATTGCAATTGTCCATTCACACTGGCAAACTTAGGGAGCTGCAATTTCTGTCCGTTTACATTTACCGAAAAGCTGTCCGACACTTCCGGAAGTTCTCCTATTGAAAGTTTACCTTTGCTTCCTGCCGTGGAATGAATCACACGAATAATATCATTAGCATGAATCGGCGTATGAATATCTGCCATACTTCCGTTTACAGTAATAACAGCCGCTTCCCCCGGCTCTCCTCTTACAAGTCTGTTCTTTCCGTTTACAGTAAAATTAAGTGCTTTACCGCGTTTCGGGAACAAAGCATCCGTCGGGAAACCTGCCTGCATAGCGGCATCAGCTACCGTAAGCTTGTTATTATCGTATATTTTTACTTTGTGCTCATTGAAGCTTACAAAAATAAAGTTATTGCTCTGTTCATAGAAGTTCAGACAAATACCGACCGGTGTCACAAGCAGACTGTCCTTTTTAATATCTTCTTCAAAATCTATCTGCTGCATCACTTCCTCGCCACGAAGTGCCACACGTTCCTTAGCAATACCCAATTCTTCGGAAACAGCCTCCGTATAACCGGGAATCTTTCCGCCGCCTCCAACTACAAAGACTGCACTTACTGATTTACCACCGTTTAGTTCCATAATCTTCCCGGCAATTTCCTTTGCCATTCCTTTGACAGTAGGTTCTATCACCGATAAAATATCACTGCTTTTCATAGTCTTTGGTAAAAACATAATATCCTCAAATGAAACCTCATCTGTCGTCGATACTTCACGCTTAATTCGTTCCGCTGTAGTAAAGTCCACAAGACAATACTTTGCAATTTCCTCTGTAATGGCATCACCTGCTGTAGGAATCATACCATAGGCAAGAATACAGCCATCATTCGTAATGGAAATATCGGAGGTTCCCGCGCCCACATCAATCAGTGCAATGTTCAGCATACGGAAACGTTCGGGAATCGCTACCTGAATAGCAGCAATCGGTTCAAGCGTCATATTTGCCACTGTAAGGCCTGCAAGTTCTACCGCCTTATATAAACCATCCACCACATCCTCCGGAAGAAATGTAGCAATTAAATCGACACCTATCGTCCGTGCCTTGTGTCCTTCCAGATTTCCCATAGGATATCCGTTTAAATAATAACGTACCACGGAATGACCTACACAGTAAAACTTTGTTTCTTCGCCCTTTTTGCTTTCCAAAAATTCTTCATAAGCTTTTTCTACACCGGAAGAGACCAATGCATAAACGTCTTCCTGGTCAATTTCCTTTTCGTTACCATAAGGATTTTCTACATGAGTAGTTACCGTACAAAGTACACGTCCAGCTGCCGCAATACAAACATCCGTAAGTTTTCTGCCGACAACACTCTCAAGTTGCTCCTTCACTTCACGGATTGTTTCCCCAACCTTCCCAATATCGTGAATCTGCCCATCAAGCATGGCTCTCGTCTCATGCTCTTTTACCCTCTGGGCAACAACAATAAAACGGTCGTCTGCCTTATAACCTACCGTTCCTACAATACTTCTTGTTCCGATATCCAAACCAAACACTAATTGTCCTGTATATTTTTTTGCTCTTGACACAAATAATCCTCCAGTTTCCTGTCTATTTGTTTATACGCTTCTGCAAGGTCCTTACTGTTATCAATAATTACACTGCAATGCTTCCTGAATTCTTCATCCGTAAGCTGTTTTTCCATAATTGAATCTATCTTTTGCTCTGAATATTGCCTGAACCGGCGCAGCCTCTTTCTGCGTACCTCTTCATCAGCATAAATATACCACATTTCATCCACAATTTCCAAATACCCATCTTCAATCAAAAGTGCTGCTTCAATTAAGAGAAAATCAATCTCCCCCTTTTCTCTTTCTGTACGGATGGCAGAAATTATATATTCCTTAACAGCAGGATGGATAATATGATTTACCTTTTCAAGAAGTGTTTCAGAGGAAAAAATCATTTCTGCCATCTTCTTTTTATCAATCCTGCCGTCTTCTGTCAAAATATTGACAGATAATAATTCTACCAGCCTGTCATAGCAGATTTCTCCCGGTTCCTTTACCCTGTGAGCCACTTCATCAGACAGTATCATACGACAATGATAATGCTTCTCTATGTAAGACAGCACAGCCGACTTGCCGGCTCCTACTCCACCTGTAATACCTATGACTTTCATGTCAGTCTCCCAATCATTCTATGTGCTATTTAGCCTCATACCAGTCTTTTCCCTCATGAAGATCAATTTCCAGACTAACAGCTAACTTAGCCGCCCCTTTCATTTCTTCATTAAGAATTTGTGCCACTTTTTCCCTTTCATCTTCTTTCGTTTCAATCAAAAGTTCATCATGAATCTGTAGAATTAATTTCGATGAAAGTTTCTCTTCCTTCAGACGTTTATAAACACGTATCATGGCAATTTTTATAATATCTGCTGCCGTTCCCTGAATGGGTGAATTCATTGCCACTCTCTCTCCGAAAGAACGTTGCATAAAATTTCCGGAAGACAACTCAGGCACAGGTCTCTTTCTGCCAAACATGGTAGTAACATAACCGTCCCTTTTTGCTCCGGCAACCGCTTCATCTAAGAACATCTTGATGCCCGGATAGGTATTAAAATACTGCTCTATATAAGCTGCCGCTTCCTTCTTTGTGATACTCAAATCCTGGCTAAGTCCAAAGGAACTGATTCCATAAACGATGCCGAAATTAACAGCCTTGGCATTACGTCTCTGTAAATCCGTAACCTCTTCAAAGGGTGTCTGAAATACTTTCGATGCCGTAATTCTGTGAATATCCGCATCTGTCCTGTAAGCTTCAATCAACTGCTCGTCACCCGACATGTGTGCCAGTACCCTAAGCTCAATCTGTGAATAATCAGCATCTGTAAAGAGATATCCTTCCTTCGGCACAAACACCTTTCGTATTCTTCTCCCCAGTTCCGTCTTCATGGGGATATTCTGCAAATTCGGCTCCGTAGAGCTGATTCGTCCCGTAGCAGTAATGGTCTGATTAAAGGTAGAATGGATTCTGTTTCCTTTATCAATATAAGCCGAAAGTCCGTCCGCATAGGTGGACTTAAGCTTTGTAAGCCCCCGGTACTCTAAAATATCGGAAACAATCGGATACTCTTGCGAAAGTTTCTCAAGAACATCCGCCGCCGTGGAATAACCTGTTTTTGTCTTTTTGCCACCGGGCAGCTTTAATTTTTCAAACAATACCTCTCCTAACTGTTTCGGGGAGTTAATATTAAACTCTGTTCCTGCCTTTTCGTAAATTTCCTTCTCTAACTGAACAATTCTGCCGGACAAGGCTTCACTATATTTCTTAAGTTCTTCCGGCTTTACCATAATACCTTCTTTTTCCATATCATAAAGTACATAGGTAAGAGGCATTTCAATGTCCGTCATAAGTCTGTCCATTCCGCTATCCGCAAGCTTCTTTCGGAGCACAGGTGCCGCCGCTTTACTTACATAAGCCCAAAAGCATGCATACTCACAAAACTCTTCCGGCTTTTCTTCCAACGCCTGCTTCAAAGACATTTTTCCGAATCTCTGTGTCTTTTCGGGAATCATAAGTCCCAAATACTCATTGGCCACATCCTCTATAGTGTAATCGTTTTTAAGCGGATTAAGAAGATAGGCTCCCAATATCACGTCAAAAAAACGTTCCGTCTCATCTGTCTTCAAAAAGTCATAGGTCTCCTTAATATTACCACACACCATCTGTGCTTTTCTTGCAAGTTGTGCCACCTTGTCCGCCAGATATCCCGGTGTCAAAAAACCCGCACTTTTGATAAAATAACATTGTCCTTCGGCAAGTGCCAAAGACACTCCCAAAAGTCCGTTTTTCTCTTTATCAGGCAGTAAAAAGAAACCGATTTCTTCTCCCTGAGTCTCGTTCTGTTGCATTGCATGTGCAAAAATTTCTTCTGCCTCAGAAAAATCTGCTGTCTGAGCAAATTTGCCCGTAATTTTCTCATTGGATATTCCCTTTTCAAATTTGGCAAGCAGATTTTTAAATTCTAATTTTTTAAATAATTGATAGGCATCCTCCGTGTAAAAATCTGTGACCTTAGACTTATTATAATCCAAATCAACCGGGCTGTCTGTATTAATCGTTGCCAATACTTTACTTAAATCTGCCAGTGCTTTGTTTTCCTTTAAGGATTCTTTGATTGCTTTTTTGGTAATTTCATCCAGATGAGTATAAATATTTTCAAGGCTCCCAAACTGTACCATCAGCTGCGTTGCCGTCTTTTCTCCCACCTTAGGAACACCCGGTATATTGTCTGCCGCATCTCCCATAAGTGCCTTTAAATCAATAAACTGAATGGGTGTTACCTGATATTTTTCTTCTACGTCTTTGGCGTAATAGTCCTCTATTTCCGTTTTGCCGCCTTTGGTTTTGGGAATTCTGATTTTAATTTTATCCGTTGCTATCTGAAGCAAATCCCTGTCACCGGAAACCAAAGAGACATCCATTCCTTCTTTCTCTGCCTTCTTGGCAAGTGTACCAAGAACATCATCCGCTTCGTAACCCGGTTTTTCCATAATGACAATGCCCATGGCTTCCAGTACTTCCTTCATTACAGGGACCTGTTCCTTCAGTTCCTCAGGCATGGGCTTTCTTGTCCCTTTATATTCTTTGTAAATTTCATGTCGAAAAGTCGGTGCCTTCACGTCAAAAGCCACTGTTAGATAATCCGGTTTTTCTTCGTCCATAATCTTAAACATAATATTAAGAAATCCTAAAATTGCATTGGTATGAAGTCCGGCACTGTTACTCAAATCCGGTACTCCGTAAAAAGCTCTGTTTAAAATACTGTGTCCGTCTATCAAAACTAATTTACTCATTTATATCTCCTAAATTTTTATAAAAAAACAAGCATAATCACTAATGTAATAATCGCCACTGCCACAAGTCCTTCCAGTGTATATAAAAACCACTGCATACTTTCCCTGAATTTCAAAGTCTGGTTCGCGCCTTCCATTCTCATCTTAAGCTCACTCTGCAAATCAAACACATTGCCTGTCTCAAGCCTTGCCATACCCTCTGATACCAGAAATTGAATGGTAAGTTCTTCCCTGCATTCCTCACACTCGTCCACATGTTCCATAAACTCATGTAATTCTTCCGTATCCAGATCATCCTCCAGAAAAGGAGAAATCATCTTCTCTGCTTCCTTACACTTCATATCAGTTCCTCATTTTCAACAAACGATATTTCTTTAATAAATATACACCAAAACAAAGGTAATTAAAAGAGGCATTTCCTCGTGTTATTCTCTTTTTCTGACAATCTGTATTCAACATTGTCATTTTCCATTAAAAATGCTATAATCTACATAATATAATTCAAAACCAAACTGTAGGAGGAGCTCTATTTTGAAAAGTAAGAATTTTTCTATCAATACCAAGCTTTCCCTTGTTATTGTTGTTTCTATTCTGATTGCCATATTTGTCAATTATAACTACCTTACCAATATTTCAAAAGAGACTCTCATTTCAAATACTTATGATTCTCTTTTGGAAATTGTAGAAGCACAGAGCAGTTATATAGACCAGTCCATTGAAAAGTACAATGCCACACTGACTTATTTCAATGGTTCCGATGACCTGTCAAGAATTCTTTCATTTGGGGTTCGTGATGAAATAGATTACACCAAAAATGTACGTACTATGTTTTCTACATATATGTCACAAAATCCTACTCATAAAAACGTAGGATATATCCCCTGTAAAACAATGTCTCTTGATATTTCATCCGACAGAGAACGTGAGGGTACGGACTATTCCTCTGAAGCATTTATAACAAAGCTCCTTGACACTCAGAAGCCCACACAAAGTAATGTGTTTATTGCTGAAAATACCGGTAAAGCCACTATCACCATTGCAGTTCCCCAGCGTATCCACTTTTCTTCTAAAGATATTGCCGGCATTATGGTTACCGATATTGAGGTTTCCCTTTTATCGGATACTATTTCACAAATTAAGATTTTTAACTCTGACACAAGTTATGCATGTTTGACAGATTCCAATGGTGTTTATATTTATCACCCGGATGAATCCAAAATCGGTACTTACAACGACTCTGCACTTGTGCAGGATCTCCTTTCCCAAATATCATCAGGTACTACTCCACAAGCCACTGTCGTTGAAAATGGCGAACAATATGTTGCATACAAAGTATCCCCCATGAACGGTTGGATTCTTGAAATTATGGTTGATCAGGATGTTGTTCTTGCTTCTATTGACGAAATGGGGCGCAGTTCCATCAAAATCAGCCTTACACTTATGATTGTTATGACAATCCTTGCATTCTTCTTTACTTCAACAATTACCAGGCCGATTAAGCGTATTACAAAAGTTATTAATAAAACTGCTGATTTAGATATTTCACCTGATACATCTTATTACCGTCTTTTAAAAAGAAGGGATGAAACCGGTTCTATGAGTCGTGCAGTAGACAAAATGAGAATATCTCTCAGCACCATGATGAAGGATGTTGCTTCCGCTTCAGAATCAATTAATGACGCTTCCACTAAGCTTCACGAAATTGCCACTGCGGTGAATGATAACGCGGAGAGTTCCGCTGCTACCGCACAGGAATTATCTGCAAGTATGCAGGAAACAGCTTCCAACACGGAAACTATCAGTAGCAATATCGCAGATATGGGCATAAGTACCGCTTCCATTAACCAGAAAGCTTCCGAGGGTGTTGCCATGTCTCAGGAAATTATGAAGCATGCTGAGTCATTAAGAGACACTACCATTCAGGCTACCGAAAAAACACAGACTCTATATGCTTCCGTTAAATCCAATACCGAAGCTGCCATTGTCCGTTCCCAAGCAGTTTCACAAATTAATGAACTGGCAGATACTATTATGGAAATTGCTGATCAGACCAAACTTCTTTCTTTAAACGCTTCCATTGAAGCAGCCCGTGCAGGAGAAGCGGGAAAAGGATTTTCCGTTGTTGCAAATGAAATTGGCAAACTGGCAGAACAATCCTCCAAAACCGTAGGTAGCATTTCCGATATTGTCGAAGAAGTAAATGATGCAGTCCACCAAATGGAAGAAAGTATGAAAGCGGCGCTTGCATTTTTAGATACCAATGTTCTTCCTGATTATCATACCTTTACAAATGTCAGTGATCAGTATTCAAAAGACGCGGATTTCTTCCACCATACCATGACTGACATCGACCGTTCTATTGACGAGTTAAATTTAACAATGCAGAAAATGGCAGATTCCATCCAGATGATTAATCGAGCCGTTTCTGAAACTACAGACGGAATCTCTTCAGTAGCGGAAAACAGTTCTCAGAATGTCGTTCTGACAACCGATACCTACAGCATGGTAGAGTCTACGTTAAAATATGCTGATAATTTGAAGAAAATCGTTGATCGATTTATTTTGTAAAATTTAAAAACCAGAACCTCTGAATTGCTACTATAACCAAAAGCTCCTTTTCTGTAAACAATCTCTTGTCACTTGGAAAGGAGCTTTTTTATTTTTCTTATTATAACCAAAAATATAATTCCCGCTATACCACCGGCCGTATCGATTAATACATCTTTCACAGAAGCATATCTTCCGGGCACAAAATATTGATGAATCTCATCCATTAAACCTGATATAACAAGCTGTAGCAAGACTATAGCAAAACCCGTTATTTGATTTTTCATCCATAAAATAACTATTCCGTAGGACAAAAATCCCACCAACATGTATTCTGTAAAATGTGCCAGTTTTCTAATAACTTCTTCTATTGGAAACACATAAGTCGGGTCAACTATTACTTGTCCTGTCCCACCTCCGATAAGCCTATAATACATCTGCACAAGAAAATCAGTAATTTTCACACTAATTGCTGAGGATTCTTCTGCATTATCTGCCGAGAACGAAAAAATCATTCCGTAAGTAAAAACAAGGCATATTCCTGCTATTACCGTAATAAATTTCTTTTTCCTTAATTGTCTGTCCATTTATTCCTGTTCATTTAATGTTTCTACCGTATTATAAACTTCTATTCTGGCCGCTTCCATCTCCGGCATACCTATAAAAATACCTCCATAGAAATAAGAACTTGCATCTTTTTTTTCAATACGCACAATCTCCACAAATGCGTGAAGCACTTCCTGCGTCCAGATTCTTAAATACGCTTCATATACAGCACCGATTTCAAGCGGTTTATTGCCGGTAAATCCAATTCCTGTTTTAGAAACATCCACAACATCAATTTCTACCACTTCATCCTTTTGAGTATTATCTAATCTTTTTACAATCAACTTTGATGAAAGTTCTCTGCGGTTACTTCTTCTTCTTTCCTCCATAAATACCTCCCAATATTATTCTATATAAACCACTTTCAGAATATACTATCTGCCATTTTTTGTAAAGTCATTTGTCAAAAAGCAAGCATCCCCGAAAGAAAAAAATCTATATTTTTCATTAATAGCTTCCTTATACGCATTTAACACATTTTCCCTTCCTGCCAGTGCGGAAACTAGCATTACAAGCGTTGATTCCGGCAAATGAAAGTTGGTAATCAATCCGTCAAGCACCTTAAAGCGATATCCGGGATAAATAAAAATTTCCGTGTTGCCACAACATTCTTCCAGTTTTCCGTTTTCATCTGCAGCACTCTCTATCGTACGGCAACTGGTGGTTCCCACACAAATCACTCTTCCACCGCTTGCTTTCGTCTCATTTATAATATTGGCTGCCTCCTCTGAAATCTGATAGTATTCCGAATGCATGTGATGGTCTAAAATATTATCTGCTTTCACAGGTCTAAATGTTCCAAGTCCCACATGCAGTGTCACATAAGCAAGTTTTACGCCTTTTTCTTCAATCTGTTTTAAAAGTTCATTTGTAAAATGAAGTCCCGCCGTAGGTGCAGCCGCCGAACCGTCATATTTGGCATAAACAGTCTGATAGCGGTTTTTGTCCTGTAATTTATGAGTAATATACGGAGGCAGCGGCATTTCACCCAGCTTATCCAAAATCTCCTCAAAAATACCTTCATACGAAAAACGGATTAAACGGTTTCCCTCTTCTACAATATCAAGAACCTCCGCCATCAGAAGTCCTTCCCCAAAAGAAATTTTTGTTCCCGGTCTTGCCTTCTTTCCCGGCTTAACAAGAGTCTCCCAAACATTTCCTTCGTGCCTTTTAAGTAAAAGCACTTCAATTGTAGCTCCTGTATCTTCCTTAACACCCATAAGACGTGCCGGAAGAACCTTCGTATTGTTCAGTACCAGACAGTCTCCCGGATGCAGATAATCCACAACATTCCGGAACACTTCATGTTTTATCTCACCTGTATCTTTGTTAATCATAAGGAGTCTTGATGATGCACGATCCTCTAACGGGTCCTGTGCAATCAATTCCTCCGGTAAATCAAAATAAAAATCTGATGTTTTAAAATTCATTACAGTTTAGCTCCTTTTAAAAAGGCAATATACCCTCTCATAGCCTCATATATATCTGCCTTACTGGTCGCTTCCCAAGGTGCATGCATATTAAGAACAGCCACCCCACTGTCAATGACATTCATACCATACAATGCCAGAATATAAGCAATCGTTCCGCCGCCGCCAAGATCTACCTTTCCAAGTTCTGCTGTCTGAAAGTTCACTTTTTCCTTTTCATATATCGCTCTTAAATGCGCCAGATATTCTGCATTGGCATCATTCGATCCTGATTTACCTCTTGAGCCGGTAAATTTATTAAATACCATACCGCCGCCCAAGTAAGCTACGTTTTTCTTGTCAAAGCTGGATGCGTAAGCAGGGTCAAAGGCACTGCTTACATCCGATGAAAGCATACAACAATGTGACAGACATCTTCTCACGTTCAGTTCACTGTACTCACCGGTTAAATTCATCACTTCCGCTACTGCATTTTCAAAGAAACGTGACTGCATACCGGTTGCACCTACAGAACCGATTTCCTCTTTATCCACCA
Source organism: uncultured Lachnospiraceae bacterium (assembly GCA_964458255.1). Classification (GTDB taxonomy): domain Bacteria; phylum Bacillota; class Clostridia; order Lachnospirales; family Lachnospiraceae; genus Suilimivivens. The sequence continues at coordinate 42,842 of CAYWHY010000004.1, forward strand.
GAATACAGCACTTTGTTCTGTCTGTCTTGTCCGTATCCAGCATCGCCTTCATGGATGTAAATGCACATACTCTGTCATCCTGTCCGTAAGCTAAAATCATACTGCGGTCAAAGCCTGCTTCTCTTGCTTTTCCTGCGGGAACTACTTCAAGCTCTGCGGAGATAAAGTCTTCTTCCCCGATATCGTAGCTCTCTTTTAAAATGTGTAAAACTCCGTTCTTTACAGCATCCTTACCGGCAGTCTGCTCTTCCTTTTCCCCTTTCTTCTTGTCAATCACAAGGGGCTTGCTGCCGATAATAATATCAAGAGCTTCTCCTTCAATCACCTTTGCCGCTTTTTTTTCAAGCTGCTCCTGGGCTAAGTGAATCAACAAATCAGATACGAAAAATACCGGATCATCTTCATTCTCACCAATGTTGATTTCCACAGTTGTACCGTCTTTCTTTACGACTACACCATGGATTGCCAAAGGAATGGTAACCCACTGGTATTTCTTTACACCGCCGTAATAGTGGGTATCAAGATAGGCAAATCCACCATCTTCATATAAAGGGTTCTGCTTGATATCCAGTCTGGGACTGTCAATGTGGGCACCTAAAATATTCATTCCCTCTGTCATAGGCTTATCGCCAATCTGGAACATGGCAATGGACTTATTCATCCATACACTGTAAACCTTGTCGCCCGGCTTTAAAACAGTACCGCTTTTTGTCAAAGCTTCCAGTTCCTGATATCCGGCTTTTTCAATGGTATTTACGATGGTATCGATGCATTCTCTTTCCGTTTTACCATTATCCAAAAACTCTCTGTATTCCTGACTTAATTTTTCCAGTTCCTTCATCTGCTTAGCGCTATAAGTTTCCCAAACATTTTTCATTTCCATGTTAAAACCTTGCCTTTCCAAACCTGCAAATCGTAAAGTGCAGGCCTTCGTCATGCTGATTATCAGCTTCTTAATTCCACTCCATACTGTTTATTTAATTGCTTAAGTATTTTTTTCACAAAGCCGTCTACTGATTCTGCCGTAAATGCTTCATCCTTCGGTGTAAATACTACCGTAAATGCCATACTCTTCTTATCAGCGGCAATCTGCTCACCTTCATAAATATCAAAGAGCGAAATCTTGGTGATATATTTACAGCTATCCTTCATAGCAGTCTCTATTTCACCACAGGTAATTTCCTTAGATACAACAAGTGCTAAATCTCTCTGCTCTTCCATGAATTTGGGAAGCGGAGTAAATACAGGCTTTTTACCATACCATTTTGCAACAATCTTTAAATCCATTTCCATGATAAACGCCTGTGTTCTTAAGTCGCAATCTTCGGCAATATCATAAGCCAGCTTTCCGAAATAACCGATTTCTACGCCTTCGCACATAATACGTGCTGTCTGATAAGGATGTAAAAATGTCTTGCTGTCATTTTCATAAGTAAATGTAAGCTGTAAGGTATCTGCAATCTTCTCTGCAATACCTTTCATGGTATAGAAGGATTCCTTCTCACCAAAGATTCCTACGCAAAGTCTTGCCTTTTCATCGGGATACTGTGTAAGAGGAAGCTCATAAGGCCAGAATACATTGCCGATTTCAAATAATCTTCCTTCCAGATTTCCCTTTTTCTGATTACGCACAATCGCATTAATCATAGAGGCTGCAAGCGTCGTTCTCATCAGAGACAATTCCTCACTGATGGGATTGATAATTCTGATTGCTTTACGCTCCGGTGCATCTTCCGGTAATTTTAACATATCAAGGTCTGTAGGTGAAAAGAAGGAATAATGGATACATTCATAAGCACCTACGCCGCAAAGAGCCTTTTTCAGTTTCATTTCACTCTTCTGTGCCAAATTAAGTCCGCCAATGGTAACCTTTGCAGAAGGCATAAATGCAGGAATGACATGTTCGTAACCATACATACGGATTACTTCCTCTGCAATATCCTGATATGTCTCGACATCTTCACGGTATGCGGGAACCTGAAGAATCAAGTTATCTCCTTCCATCTTCGGCCCAAATGCCAGATTGGTCATAATCTTAAGAATCTCTTCACTTGGAACTGTGATACCTAAACATTTATTTACTTTTTCAATACTTACGGACAGTTCTTTAGGCTCTACACTGTTACCTGTATTTATATCCACATGTGTACGGGATACTTTCCCGCATTCTAACTCTTCGATTAAATGAAGGGCACGCTTCATAGCCATAACAGTTGCATATTCATCAACACCCTTTTCATAACGTGCACTGGAGTCCGAACGTTTACCCAACGCTCTTGAAGTTCTTCTGATGTTGTCACGGGCAAATTTGGCAGACTCAAACAATACCGCACTTGTAGTCTCACGGATTTCGGAATTTAATCCGCCCATAACACCTGCCAAAGCCACAGGCTTTACTCCGTCACAGATTACCATATTGGCATCTGTAAGGCTTAATTCCTGATCATCCAAAGTGATAATCTTCTCCCCGTTTGCCGCACGTCTTACATTGATAGCATTTCCTTCTAACGTCGAAAGGTCAAAAGCATGCATGGGCTGTCCTAACTCTTTTAAAATATAGTTTGTAATATCTACTACATTGGAAATGGCATCAATGCCAACCAGTGCAAGTCTTCTCTTCATCCATGCCGGTGACTCACCGATTTTTACGTCTGTTACATAGTGTGCGCTGTATCTGGGGCACAAATCGGGGCAATCTACCTTTACGGTAAATCCTTTCAGTTCAGCATCTGTCTCTGTATAGCTTAAATCGGGCATCTTAAGCTCTGTTTCAAGTACAGCCGCCACTTCCCTTGCAATACCAAAGATACTCTGGCAATCGGGACGGTTTGCTGTAATGGCAATATCAAAAATCCAGTCATCAAGTCCAAGGATGGGCTTAACGTCTGCACCAATCTCTGCATCTTCAGGCAAAACAAGAAGTCCGTTATATCCTGCGCCGGGATACATATTTTCACTGACACCAAGCTCTACACCGGAACACATCATACCAAAGGATTCATATCCGCGAAGTTTGCCTTTTCCGATGGTCATAACGCCTTCTACCGTCTTGTGATCCTTAGCGGTAGCGTATACGGTTGCTCCCACCAAAGCTACCGGGAACTTTCCTCCCGCTGCTACATTGTCTGCTCCGCAGCAAATCTGGAACTGACCGTGCTTACCGCAGTCTACCTGACATACATGTAAATGGGTATCGGGAATGGCTTCACAAGTAAGCACCTTTCCTACGACTACCTTACTGATGTCTTTGCCGACTTCATACATTTCCTCTACTTCAAAACCACAGGAGAATAATTTGTCCTGCAATTCCTTTGGTGTAACATTGATATCAACATACTCTTTCAACCAGCTAAGTGGTGTAATCATATCTGTTTACCTTACCTTTCTGTTTGTATTATTCCATTTATCCGTTCTTTTAGTACTCGTAAAAATCCCTTAATCGTTTAACTGCTTTAACACACGCAAATCAGATTCAAATAATAATTTAATATTATTGATGCCGTATTTTAACATTGCCGTACGTTCAATACCGATACCGAATGCCAATCCACTGTATTCATTCGGATCGATTCCGCAATTTTCAAGCACTTTATTGTTTACGATGCCTGCACCTAAAATTTCAATCCAACCGGTTCCCTTGCAAAGCTTACATCCTTTTCCTCCGCACTCAAAGCAGCTGCAATCCACTTCTACGGAAGGCTCTGTGAAAGGGAAATAAGAAGGACGAAGTCTTGTTTTGGTATCTTCTCCATATATTTTCTTTACAAAAACATCCAGCATTCCCTGCAAGTCACAAAGTGTGATTCCCTTATCTACCACAAGACCTTCCATCTGTGTAAACATAGGGGAATGTGTTGCGTCATCATCAGAACGGAATACTTTGCCGGGAGATAAAATTTTAATCGGCGGCTTTTTGTTTTCCATTACATGAATCTGGCCTGCACTTGTTTGTGTCCTTAAAAGGAACTCAGGAGATAAATAGAAAGTATCCTGCATATCTCTGGCAGGGTGATCCTTAGGCGTATTAAGTGCCGTAAAGTTATAATAATCCGTTTCGATTTCAGCTCCCTCGAAAATCTCAAATCCCATTCCGGAGAAGATATCGATAAGCTGATTGCGAATCAAGGTAATAGGATGAAGATTACCCTCCTCGGTTTCTACTGCCGGAAGAGATATATCAATCTTTTCGGACTCATATCTTTGCTGCAATTCCTTTGCCTTCATCTTTACATCAAGTTCCCCAAGGAAGCCAAGTGCCCATTCTTTCAACGCATTGACACCCTTACCATAATCAGCTCTCTGCTCAGGAGGGATGTTCTTCATCTCTCTCATTAACAGACCGATTTTACCTGCTTTACCATCCAAAAACTTCTTTTTGAACTCATATACTTCTTTTGAGGAATCAAGTTCCTCCGCACCGGAAATAATTTCCTGCTTAATCTGCTCTAAATTTGCGTTCATTACTTTCTTCCTTTCTTTCTGTTTTCTCCGTTTATACGCAAAAAATCCCTTGTATGAAAAATACAAGGGACGAATATAATCCGCGGTACCACCCAGATTCCTGCCATATCGGCAGACTCTTCATTCACTTAACGCGTGTCACGTTCAGGTCTACTCACAAATCACCTGAATATTCTCACTGTGTTTGCTTCAACCTGACAGCTCCGGTGGGAAATTCATATCATCATCTGAACTTAAGGAAGCTTTCAACCGATGACTTCCTCTCTCTGTAAGAAAACAATGTACTACTTAACACCTTCATAGCCTTTTACAATAAATAACTATTATCAGTTTAGTAGAGTTTTTCCGAAAAGTCAAGCATTTCCCTCTTTTTTCTTATCTTTACCGATAAAAAACTGAAAGGCGGGTTTAAAATATCTGTTGAGGAATGCCCCTGCAAGAATCATATACATACAGGAATATAACCAGAGCATGAATACAATAATTGCCGCCAATCTTCCATATGTATTAAATCCATTAAAAAGATTGATGTAAACAGAAAATCCCCATGTAATAAAATTCCATCCTATAGTTGCCACAACTGCTCCCGGAAGCTGTGTTTTAAAGCGTTGCTGTTTCCCCGGAACATGTGTATAAATCAGTGCTATGGCAATAGTCAACACCACCCATGCAAACAAAATTTTAAACTGCATCAAAAAATCAAATAAATATCCCGCTTTTGGAATTCTGCTTTCCAAAATACCAACAAGGGAATTACCAAACACCAAAACCACAAGCGAAAGCAGCATCAATACCAAAATCAATACGGTATAAAAACTGGCAACTAAACGGAGCACAAAATAGTTTCTGTTTTCTTCCAAATCATGTACTGCATTCAATCCTCTCATAAGTGCCAGAATTCCTTTTCCTGCTGACCAGATGGTTGCCACTGCCGTAACGGAAATCACCCCGATTGACTTGTCATACACATCCGAAATCATTCCAATCATCAAAGAATCCATACTGCTCGGAGTAATACCCGTTACTACACTCATCAGGACCGACTCTGTAAGCGGTGTATATGGAATCAGCGCACACAAAAGCATCAACATAGGAAGCAGCGACAAAAAAAGGAAAAATGCTGTGCTTGCTGCAAAAGTATTTATATTCTTTTTTCGCATATATTGAGCAAAATCATATCCGACAAAAAACAGTTTTTTTAACATATAGGGCATCCAACTTTCTGTTAATACATTTTTTTCAACTCACAATCAGAATAAAAAAACGCCATAATTTCATTGCTGTCCATTCCCCTTTGTGCCATAACTTTCGCACCATTCTGGCTCATCCCAACACCATGACCATAACCGCCTCCTATTATCTCAAAACCTGTTACCTCATCCTTTTCTTTTATCGTATCTATAATCAGATAAGCACTTGGCAAAAGCTGCCCGTTTTTAACTTCACTTCCGTCCTGTCTTGTAACACTGCCGCCGTTATTTAAGATGTATCTTACATTATATTCCGAAACAATTTTATATGTGCCGCTATCTGTCTCTAAAAGCAGTTCATCTATTACGCCGCCCGCCCTTCGCTTACAACACACAATGTCATATATTTCCTCAAATTCTTTCGGTTCTTTGCTTTCAAACACCGGTTGCGACGATTCCGCTTCCGGGTTTTGGGTAAGCACTTTAGCGTTATCTGTCCTATAACGGCTGTACAACCTCTCATACAACACGGAAACCTCTAAGTCATCTACTTTATAAGACCAGCGATACCACGGCTCCTCTTTTTCATAATCAGATTCGCCTACTGTGAGAAGATATTCCCGCATGACATCATCCGTTTTCATTGCTTCTTCCTCTTCTTCTACTTCGGAAATATGTTTTGCGATTAGATAGGGATATTTCTCTGCGTTATCATCCTGCCACACCCCTGCATCCGCTCCGAATCCACAGGAAGTTGAATAATAATACGTGTTTACCGGTTCCCCTTCGTAAAGCAGCATCTGTCCGGTTGTCTCTTTTACTGCTTTAGTTGAATTCACATTTTCCGCAATATTGTTGTATACCTGATAGCTCACACTGTCATCTACATTGGCACCGATATTGCCAAGCCCGGGTGCCGTCAAATATTGATAAGCATAAGTCCTTGCACAAATTGCCTGTGACTTTAATGCTTCCGGCTGATAAGACGCCGGCATTTCACTGGGCACAACAGAATATAAATATTCCTCCAGCAAAAGTTCGTTGATGAGCAGAAGTCCCTCATCTGCTTTGGCAATTTCCAAACTTCCGCGATAGGCCGGAATCCCCTGATTTCTTTCTAAAGAAAGCACCTCTGTTTTGCCGGACTGAACAAGTGGAGTAATCAACACCCTATCTCCCTTTAAATAATCACTTTCTTCCTCAAAAATGATTTTTTCTCCTGCCCGGACCACTTCTGTTTCCCGTTCATCATAGAACCCATAAGCAATTTTCAAATCACAGTCTGCTCTAATCTCTATCTTATCATGATACAATGCAGCAAACTGATTTGTCTTAATCGCAACACGAATACTCTCCATATTCTCTTTTCGCATAATAAGAACGGCACATACTTTTCCGTCCTCCAACACAAAATCCGCAAAATCATATCCTATTTGCAGCTTATCAAGACTTTCCTCCCGTAACTCCTCATACAAACGGTATACTCTACATTCCTCAAGAATTTCAAATGTGCCCTCTCCCTGTAATTCCAGTTCCGTTTCCGAAATACGAAGCAGCTTTCCACTGACTCTCTCCTGTTTAGCTTTTACAGCACTCAGTACACCTTCCCTGAAAGTCAAATCGGTAATCATTTCCCTTGTAAGTTTTCCTGCATTTTTCGCATTTTCAAGTGCACACTTAACTTCAAATCCCTGCCAGAAAAACTGTATGCTTTCCTCATTTTTCTCCATAACCCAGACATTTTTTAAATAAAACTTGTCATCTTTGCTTTCCCTTATCGTCAAAAGTACTTTGTCTGCCATATATGCCGTCACGGTTTCAAAATAATGTTGCTTAAACTCCTCGGAACGATATTTATACACCCTCCCTTTATTCGTCAAAATACAGTTTTCTCCTATCTTTTTCGCAAGCAAATTTTCATTTCCCGTGAGAATATTGATTTCTGTTTTCTTTACCCTCTCCTGCAGGCCATATCTGGCAAGCAGTTTGTCATAGACCTGATACCAATCTTCTTTCAGAACATAAAAGTCGTCTTTGTATTTGCCCTTAAGAGATAATTCTTCACTTACCACTCCCTCCAAAATCCCTAATATCTCTATGTAGCTTTCATAAGAAAGTACCTCTTCTTTCTTTTCTATCAAAGATTGCTTTAAGGCAGATAGTTCCGCATGTTTCTGCGCTCCTGTTGTGGTTTCTTCACTCATGATTTCTTCACTCTGATTCCGGGATTCAACCACTCCGCTTTTATCAAGGATTTCTTCTGCTAAAATAAAGACATCCTCTGTCTTTATCCCTTCTCCTTTCGGCTGTTTTAACTGAAAGTCCGTCTCATCTTTATGAATAAGCCAAATAAGGCAAATCACACAAACAACAATAATTACCAGCTTCAAAAAAATTCTGTCTTTTTCTTTCATAAATTCCCCTGTTACGTCTTCGCCATCAGCATCTGTGCTACTTTCGGTCTGATTTTTAACAAAAGAAAAGCAGCCAACTATGGCTGCTTTTCTTTTGTCATCCCCAAAATGCCGGTTCCTGTCTTTTGACTCCTAGCTATGCCAGGTGGGTAACCGCAACCTATGCTTTTGCCTTCCCTTCCAATCCTTCTTACGAAGTGAGGGCTTGACAGCCACAAGGTAATGTAGGAATCCCGTTTAAAGTATCTGTAGGTTCAAAATAACAGGAGTTGTCGCACATTCCAGGTTACTTTAATTATATCCAATACATAGGTAAAATACAACTGGAAAAATTAACTTCATTTTCATGTACCACTTATACAAACTCCATAATTAGTTTACCCTATTTAGTGTTGTCTGCCGGAAAAGCATGCTTTTCCCCTAATCTTCTTCATTCAAAAACTGTTCTACGATAAATCTCGGTCTTGCTTTCGTCTCCAAGTAAATCTTACCGATATATTCACCAACTACGCCAAGTGAAAGTAAAATCAAACCACCAATCGCCCAAACGGAAACCATAAGGGTTGTCCATCCTGCAATAGTTTCTCCGGTAAAATGTCTGTAAAAGCTGTAAATCAGCATACCGATACTTACCAAAAAGATAAAAAATCCAAGTCCGGTAATCATTCTGATAGGTTTAATACTTAAGGAAGTAATACCTTCTACCGCAAAAGAAAGCATCTTGCCTAAAGGATACTTACTCTTTCCGGCAAACCGCTCTCCTCTTTCATAATATACTACATCAAAGGAATATCCGATCATGGGAACAACGCCCCGAAGGAACAAATTAACTTCTCCGAACTCTGCCAAGCCTTCCAGTGCACGCTTACTCATCAGACGGTAATCAGCATGATTAAATACGGTATTAGCTCCCATTAAATTCATTAATTTATAAAATCCCTCTGCTGTTGCTTTCTTAAAAAAAGTATCTTTGGCACGGCTGCTTCTGACACCGTAGACAATGTCAATACCGCCCAAATATTTATCAACCATTTTATCCACAGCATCGATATCATCCTGCAAATCCGCATCCATGGAAATCACCATATCAGCATGGTCTTTCACTGTCATAAGACCGGCAAGAAGCGCATTCTGATGCCCTCTGTTTCTGCTTAAATTAATACCGCCAAAAACAGTATCCTGCTCATGCAGGGAACAGATAATTTCCCAAGTCTTGTCCTTGGAACCGTCATTGACAAAAACAATACGGCTGGCTTTATCTATTTTCCCCTTTTCTACTAAAGATACTATTTTTTCCTTTAATCTTTGGGCAGTCTCCGGCAAAACCTCTTCTTCATTATAACAGGGGATTACCAGATATAATTTATTGTTCATGGCAGAAAGCCTCCTAAACTTACTTAATTCTACGCATTTAAAGTATAACACATTTTTGCCAATTGTTACAGTATATAAAAATCCCGATACAAAAACAATCAAATTTCTGTATCGGGATAACTTATTTTACCTTTACTCAGAAACCGCTAATTAGTAATTAACGATTTTACCAAAGTCCGCCTTAAGGGAAGCTCCACCAACAAGGCCACCGTCGATGTCAGGCTGTGCAAATAATTCAGCTGCATTAGCTGCATTTACAGAACCGCCGTACTGGATACGAACTGCTTCTGCTGTAGCTGCATCATACATCTCAGCGATGCAATCACGGATTCCCTTACATACTTCCTGAGCCTGCTCAGTTGTAGCTGTCTTACCTGTACCGATTGCCCAGATAGGTTCGTAAGCGATTACCATACCTTTAACCTGATCAGCTGTTACATCAACTAGATCGGACTTAATCTGAAGTCTGATCCAATCCATAGTAACGCCCATTTCTCTCTGCTCAAGAGTTTCACCACAGCAAAGAATAGGTGTAAGACCTGCTTCAAGAGCCTTTTTAACCTTCTTGTTTAATAAAGCGTCATCTTCCTTGAAGTAGTCACGTCTCTCGGAATGTCCGATGATAACATACTTAACACCTGCATCTTTTAACATAGCTGCGGAGATTTCTCCTGTGTAAGCACCTTTTTCTTCAAAGTACATATTTTCTGCACCAACTTCAACGTTTGTTCCCTTAACTGCTTCTACAACGGGAACGATGTCGATTGCGGGTACACAGTAAACTACGTCTACTGTTTCAGACTTTACAAGGTCTTTTAATTCTGAACATAATGCAACGGCTTCACTGGGAGTCATATTCATTTTCCAGTTGCCGGCTACGATTTTCTTTCTTGCCATTTTGTTTTCCTCATTTCTTTATATTTTGCCCTCCAGCACTCGCAACTGCCCGGATCATTTCATTATCCCAAATTACTTATCATCTGCAGCTGCAACACCCGGCAATACTTTGCCTTCCAAAAATTCCAGGGAAGCACCGCCACCTGTAGAAATATGGCTCATCTTGTCAGCAAAACCAAGCTGGTTAACAGCTGCTGCGGAGTCACCGCCACCGATAATTGTTGTAGCTTCTGTTTCAGCTAAAGCCTTAGCTACAGCAATAGTACCTTTTGCAAGAGTAGGGTTCTCGAATACACCCATAGGTCCGTTCCAAACAACAGTCTTAGCAGACTTAACAGCGTCAGCATAAAGCTCTGCTGTCTTTGTTCCGATATCAAGACCTTCCATACCTGCGGGGATCTTGTCAGCATCTACTACAGATACTTCGATAGGTCCATCGATAGGATCAGGGAAACCTGCAGCGATTGTTGTATCAATAGGAAGTAATAACTTCTTACCAAGGCTTTCAGCCTTAGCCATCATTTCTTTACAGTAATCAAGCTTCTCATCATCAACGAGAGAATTACCGATTTCATAGCCCTGTGCTTTTAAGAATGTGAATGCCATACCACCACCGATGATAAGAGTATCACATTTTTCAAGAAGGTTATTGATAACGTTTAATTTATCAGCAACTTTAGCACCACCAAGGATTGCAACGAAAGGTCGTACCGGATTCTCTACTGCATTACCAAGGAAGTCGATTTCTTTCTGCATTAAGTAACCAACTGCACAGTCGCCACCCTTAGCACGAACAACATCTGTTACACCGGCAACAGAAGCGTGTGCTCTATGGGAAGAACCGAAAGCGTCACATACATAAACATCGCAAAGGTCAGCTAATTCTTTGGAGAATTCTTCGCCGTTCTTTGTTTCTTCTTTTCCACGGAAACGTGTATTCTGAAGTAATACAACATCTCCTTCTTTCATAGCTGCAACTGCTTTAGTAGCAGCTTCGCCTGTTACGTTGTAATCAGCTACGAATACAACTTCCTTGCCTAACTTTTCGGAAAGTCTCTTGGCAACGGGTGCTAAAGATTCCTTCTCGTTAGGACCTTCTTTCACTTTTCCAAGATGGGAGCAAAGGATAACCTTACCGCCATCGTTTAATAACTTCTGAATGGTAGGAAGTGCTGCGTTGATACGTGTTTCATCTGTAATTTCACCATTCTTTAAAGGCACGTTAAAGTCACATCTTACAAGTACGCGCTTTCCGGCTACGTTGATATCATCAACTGATTTCTTGTTTAATCCCATGATTAAATCCTCCATTTTTATTTTTGAAATATTAAAGGGCCCGGTCCATAAGACCGGACCCTTAAGGTCTTCTAAGCTACCTCTCGTTTAGCCAGCCGAAGAATTGCGAATCAATTCTTCCAAACTTCGCCGCAGGCGAACGTTGCAACTTCACTGTAAGTGAACGTTGTCTTATGCTAATTCAGAGAAGTATTTGATTGTTCTTACCATCTGGCTTGTGTAAGAATTTTCGTTGTCATACCAAGATACAACCTGTACCTGAGTATTTCCATCTTCCATAGGAGCTACCATTGTCTGTGTAGCATCGAATAAAGAACCATATGTCATACCGATAACGTCAGAAGAAACGATTTCATCTGTGTTGTATCCGTAAGAATCTGTAGGTGCTGCCTTCATAGCTTCGTTGATCTGATCCTTTGTTACGTTACCCTTAACAACTGCAACTAAGATTGTTGTAGATCCTGTAGGGGTTGGTACACGCTGTGCAGAACCGATTAACTTGCCGTTTAACTCTGGGATAACTAAGCCGATAGCCTTAGCTGCACCTGTTGAGTTAGGAACGATGTTCTGAGCACCTGCTCTAGATCTTCTCTTGTCGCCCTTTCTCTGTGGTCCGTCAAGGATCATCTGATCACCTGTGTAAGCATGAACTGTTGTCATGATACCAGACTGGATTGGAGCTAAATCGTTAAGAGCCTTAGCCATAGGAGCTAAACAGTTTGTTGTACAAGAAGCTGCAGAGATAACTGTATCTGTAGCCTTTAATGTATCGTGGTTTACATTGTAAACGATTGTAGGAAGATCATTTCCTGCTGGAGCAGAAATAACAACCTTCTTAGCACCTGCTGTGATATGAGCAGAAGCCTTATCCTTAGATGTATAGAATCCTGTACACTCTAATACTACGTCTACATCTAAGTCTCCCCAAGGAAGCTCTGCTGCGTTAGCCTTAGCGTAGATTGTAATCTTCTTTCCGTTAACTGTGATAGAATCCTCACCGTATTCTACAGTATCAGCGTACTTATATTTTCCCTGTGCTGTATCATATTTTAATAAGTGAGCAAGCATTTCAGGACTTGTTAAGTCATTGATTGCTACTACTTCATATCCTTCTGCATCGAACATCTGTCTGAATGCAAGACGACCAATACGGCCAAAACCATTAATTGCTACTCTTACTGCCATGTCTTAATTCCTCCTAGAATTTCATATAATTTTGTAGGATTCAACACCCACCTGTCTCTATTCTAACTAATTTCCAAAAAAAATACAAGCCTTAACATCCTGTTTGTGAATATTTTCACTGTTTTTGTAAATGTAATAAAATATTTTGTCTATTTTTTGTGAAACTTGTGCATTTTTTACCTATGCTTCTTCTTTTTCTTCTCTACGGAATAGCCAAACTTTCCCAGCTTCTTTCCCAACAAAAAATATTCTCCATGAGAATACGTTACAAGTCCGGTCTTGTTCAATTCAAATTTTCCCTTTTCATCCATATGGGAATCTTCTACACTGACAGAAACCACTTCTGCAATAAACATATGATGGCTTCCAAGTTCCCTGATTTCCACAACCTTACACTCTATATTCACCGGACTATCTGCAATGGACGGTACGGATACTTTCTTCGAAGGTTCTGCCGTCAAATGCATCTCCTTAAACTTGTCCACATCTCTTCCGGAACGCACACCACAATAATCCGTAGCAAACACCAGATCCTTTGTCACAAGGTTGATAACAAACTCTCCTGTTTCCCTAATCAGATCATAGGAATATCTGTCCGGACGAACGGATATGGATACCATTGCCGGAGAGGAACATACCGTTCCTGCCCAGGCAACAGTGATTATATTTGGTTTTTCCCCGGGTCTGCCGCAACTGACCATAACCGCCGGCAGGGGATATAACATATTTCCCGGTCTCC